>NZ_JBFAWD010000016.1:0-214946 GCF_040680135.1 Nocardia sp. NPDC052112
GCAAACCCCACACCCGCGGCATACACAGCTCGACCCGCCAGACACAAAACGAACCACCAACGGGCCACGAGTAAGACTCACCCCACAGTGATCACTGATGACGAGACGTTCAGCACCCGATACACACGCACCAGACGAGGCAAACCCCACACCCGCGGCATACACAGCTCGACCCGCCAGACACAAAACGAACCACCAACGGGCCACGAGTAAGACTCACCCCACAGTGATCACCAGGTCGCATGGTCCGCGGATCTCCTTCGCTCGGCATTCGAAGCCATTTCACGGGGCGCGGTGCCGGAAATTGTCTGGCGGAGGCTGGTGGATCACGGCAATACTGCGGCCATGCCCTCCTTCGCGGACTTCGACCGCCGCAACTATCGCACCGTTGATGTCGCCGCCGGATACGACGGGTGGGCGCCGACGTATGAGCAGACCGTCATGGACGAGATGGACCTCGCGCTGTTGAATCGACTGCGGCGCCCGGACTGGGGTGCGGTGCGGCGCGCCGCGGATCTCGGCTGCGGGACCGGGCGGACCGGAGCCTGGTTGCGGGAGCGGGGAATTCGGCATATCGATGGCGTCGACGTGAGTGCGGGGATGCTGGCGCGGGCACGTGCGCGCGGCGTGCACACCGCACTTGCTCAGGCCGATGTATGCGACACCGGATTGACAAGTGGCGCATATGATTTGGTGATCTCCTCACTGATCGACGAGCACCTGGAAGAGCTCGCGCCCTTCTACGCGGAAGCCTGGCGGCTGGCCGCGCCCGGCGGCACCTGTGTCACGGTCAGCTATCACCCGCAGTTCATGATGGTGACCGGCATGCCGACGCACTACACCCCCGCGACCGGTGCGCCGGTCGCGATCAGCACGCATCTGCATTTGATCAGCGAACAGGTGTCGGCGGCAACGGCGGCGGGCTGGGTGCTCACCGAGATGGCCGAGGCGCTGGTGGATGACGCATGGCTCGCGGCCAAGCCGAAATGGGCCGAGCTGCGCGGACATCCGTTCACGCTGGCACTGGTGTGGTCGCGCACATAACCGGTCAGTCGTAAAGCCCCTCGGCGCGCCAGATCCGATCGTTGTAGATGAGCAGCAGGACACGAATATCGGCCGGTTCACCGGCGAGTTGCACCTGGATGCGGGCGGCGATTCCGGCACACAGGGTGTCGGACTCCGTGGTCCACCAGTGTTCGTCCACCGACCACGGACCTGCCCAGCCCGCGAGGTGCCACTGCCTGCTGCCCCAGCGCAACAGAGCCGGGTCGGCGGTGAACAGGCCGCGGTCGGTGACCTGCACGGGTGTCCCGTCGGCGGCCTCCAGATGCACCACAGGACGGTTCACCAGAATCACCGCGGGTGCGGGCCGGGGCAGGCGGCCGGGCCACGGCAGGGCCGGGTCGGCGGCCGGAATCGGCTCGTCACCGAGTGCGACCATGGTGATGCGCTCGGCGGGCCCGCGACCACCGCTGAGCACACCGACCCGCACCGCCTCGCCGCCGAGCAGCCCCTGCACCCGGATCAGGGCGCGGCGGGCCCGCTCGTCCTCCTCGCCGACGCCGCCCCACAGACCGAGTTGAAGTGCGCTCGCCGCAACGACTTCGACGGGTTCCAGGCGCAGCAGTGTGATCGGTGCGGTCGGCCGGTCGCGGCGGGTGAGCCAGCCGTCCAGCTGCCAGCGCACCCGATCCGCGGTGCCCTCCGGGGTCAATGGTTCGGCACACCGCCAGATACGCGAAAGTTGCTCACCCGCCTCGGTTTCCGCGAGCACCGACAATCGCGTGCAGGCCATCGAGGCATTGGACAGCTCCTCGTGCAGCTGGGTCGCGAGCAGGCGCCCCGCGAAGGCGGCGGCGTCGACCCGATCGATCGGCGGATCGCAGCGATATTGCACCGTCAGATCCTTCGGCGGGCGACGCACGGACGGCGGACGCTCCGGCACGGCCCTGGCGCAGCGGTGCGCCAGCACGGCATCGGCGCCGAAGCGCGAGGTGACCTCGATCGGGGTCAGCGCGGCGAAATCACCGATCCGCCGTAATCCCAAGCGGTGCAACAGATCCACCAGATCGAAGCGCTCCGGTGCGGACAGGCTCGGTTCGAGTGCGAGTTCGCGTACCGGCAGTGGTGCCAGGAATCGTGCACCGTCGCCGGGCGGCACGATCGCGGTGAAACGCGCGGCGATCACCGCCGTGGACAACTCGTCGGCAATGCCGATCTGCGCCTCCACCCCCACCGCCGCGGCCGCGTCGACGAGCTGTTCGGCCGCCGCCTCCTCGGACCCGAAAAACCGCGCCGCGCCCCGCGCACCGAGCACCAACAACCCGGGCCGCAGCACCTCCACTCCCGGCACCGTCGCGTCGATGGCCGCCACCACGGGCTCGAACAGTCGCGCATCGCGATCCGGATCTACCTGCGCGACATACACATTCGGACACCGTGCCTGCGCTTCCCGCTTGGTAAGCCCACGCCGCACCCCGTCACCCCTGGCAACGGCCGAACACTCCACCACCTTATTGGCGAACAACACCGCCACCGGCCGCGTCGCAGGCACCCGCGCCACCGCCGCCGCCGTCACCGCCGACCAGTCCGGACACCACAGCGCCAGCACCCGACTCGGCCGAATCACCATCCGGGCACCCCGTGTGAGGACCGGGCACCCGTTGTCAGGGGTGCCCGGTCGCAAGACAGGGTGCCCGGTACCGCTGGGAGTGTGGTGGGGTTACGGGAGGGTGCGGGGGTCATGATGCTGCACCGTGGGATTCGACGGTTTTGTCGGTGGGGGGTTCCAGGGATACCCATTCCAGTCGGGTTGCGTTGGGGCGTAGTTCGAGGCGGCCGTGGCAGGGTGCGGTTGCCTTGCCTCGGACCGCGACCTCCAGGCTGAGTGAGCGGAGGCGGCCGCGGCCCGCGCCGAGGCCGCCGTAGCCGGCGATGCGGGTGTCCACGCGCAGGGACGGATTGGGCCAGCGGCCATCGGTGACCACCAGGGTGGCTCCCTTGTTGCGGGCGCGGGCGGCGATGACGCGGGTGCGGGACGGGGCGACGGCGGCACCGGCGAGGCCGAGCACCACCAGGTCGAGGCCGTCGAGCAACACCGCGGCCACCTCTACCGGATCCGGCCCGGGATCGGCGACGACGGCGAGGCGCTGCAACTGCGCACCCATTTCGACCGCGGCGAGCAACCCGAGCCGCGGCATCCCGACCACCGCGGCATGCCCACCGCCCTCGGTCACCGCGGCGAGCAACCCGGCCAACAGCGAACTCGCACCCGAATAGGCCACCACCGACCCCTTGACCAGGCCACCATCGGGCAATAACTCCGCAAGGGCGGGCGGCACCGCAAGCGCTTCCCTGCGCAATTCGGCGGCGCGCGGAATCCGCTCGGCCGCCGCTTCTCCACGCCCGGGTATCGCGGCCATCCGTCGGCGCAGCTCATCCAGTGTCGGTTTATCCCTCGGCGGCGTCCCGACCCGCCGCCTCCCCGCCCCTGAATCCTCATCCGAACCCATCACAACCACCTACTTCCAACGATGGACCCGAGGCGAAGCGCGCGGCCCGAACCCCACGACCAAGGGCTCAGCACCGATCCAGCTATCGATCGATATCGAATATACGTTCGATACCCGCTCAGTAGAAACCCGCCCCTGACTTCCGTCAAGTACGCGCACCGGCCGCGATCACTTCGCAACGTCGCCGTTGTTTTTGAGTTGAACTCAACTTATTATCGGAGTCATGAGCCAGTGCAGCGAGCGAACATCAACGTGGCCTGTCGGTGCCGAGCGCCGGCGAGGCGGAGTCATGAGCGAGCGAACATCAACACAGCCGACATGTCGGTCATGACGGTGCCGAACGCCGGCGAGGCGGAATCATGAGCGACCAAGAATGGACCGGCCGCGGCGCGACGGCACGCAGGCGACTGCTGGCGGCGGCGCACGCGGAGCTGAGCGAAACCGGCGAACTCGAGGTGGCCGCCGTCGCGCGGCGCGCCGGAGTCAGCGTCGGGCTGCCCTACCGATACTTCGGCTCACGCAGCGGACTGCTCACCGCCGTCATCACCGACTTCTACGACCGACTCGGCGAAACCGTCACCTACGCGGAATTCGCCGGAAAGGATTGGCGCGAACGCGAACACGCGCGCGTGGTGGCCTGGGTGAACTTCCTCTACGACGATCCGCTCGCCCCCGTCGCGCTCGGACGATTCGGTGACGCCGAGGCGGCGGGCGTGGAACGGCAACGGCTGCAGCAGGCGATCGAGGTCGGCATCCGAAATATGGCGCAGGGCCAGCGCCAGGGCATGGTGCCCGCGGACCGGGATCCGGAATTGCTCGTCGCGGCCGTCCTCGGCGGCGTGCACATGGCCGTTGCGGTGGCGCTCACTCGCGACCCGCGCCCGGACCGCGCCGTCGTCGCCGACCAGGTATGGGAATTCGTGGCCGGAGCAACCGGCTCGGGAAAGGAAGACCGATGAGCAATGCACAACCGGAGGTCGAACGACTCGAGGACCTCGCGGGCGACCTGTCCCGAACCCATCGCGCGGTGCACGAAGTTCGCGATGTCCCCGCCGCGCAGCTGGACGCCGATCTCGCCGCCCTCGATCGCGACGGCTACGTGATTCTCGAGGGCCTGCTCGACGCGGCGCAGTGCGCGGCACTTCGCACCGAACTCCTCCCCCTGCTCGGCCCGAATGGGCGAAATGCGTTCGAGGGCCACCGGACTCAGCGGTTTTACAGCGTGCTCGGCAAGACCCGCATGGTCGATCGGCTGGTCGACCACCCCCGCGTGCTCGCCCTCTTGGATCGACTTCTGCTACCCGGATATCTGCTGTCGCAGTTGCAGATCATCAATATCGCCCCCGGTGAGAATGCCCAGCTCTTGCATCCCGACGACGGCTTCTATCCGGTGCCGCGACCACGAAAGGCATTGTCGGCGGCTACCATCTGGGCGATCGACGAATTCACTGCCGAGAACGGCGCGACGATGCTGATCCCGGGCAGTCACCGCTGGCCGGACGGTCGGACACCACAGGAGGACGATGTCCGCGTGCCAGGAGTCATGCCCGCCGGATCCTGCGTGTTCTTCCTCGGCACGCTCTGGCACGGTGGCGGTGCGAATCGCTCGGCGAACTCGCGGTTGGCCGCCACCGCGCAATACTGCGAGCCGTGGTTGCGCACCCAGGAGGCCTTCACCCTCTCGACAAGTCGCGATACGGCGCGCGCGGTCTCACCCGAAATCCGGCGCATGCTCGGCTACAACATTCACCCGCCCTTCATCGGCATGGTGGACGGCATGCACCCGGATCGGCTGCTGACGCAATAGGCTGTCGGCCTCGAATCAGGCCAGCTAGCCTCATTTTCCGCTACCCTGCACCCGTGACCGAACGCGCTCGTCCCATTGTCGGCCCCGATTATCTGGTTGCCGGCCGCTACCGTCTGCAGTCGAAGCTGGGTGGCGGCGGTATGGGCGCGGTATGGCTCGCAACCGATCGCCTGCTCAACCGGGATGTCGCGATCAAGCAGGTGCTCTCCACCGCCGGACTTCCGGAGGCGGAGGCCAATGAGATCCGCAACCGGATCATGCACGAGGGCCGGGTCGCGGCCAAGCTCTCGCATGAGCACGCCATCGCCGTCTACGACGTGGTGCTGGAGGCCGGTGAGCCCTGGCTGGTGATGGAGCATCTGCCATCGCGCAGTGTCGCAAGGGCTTTGGCGTTGGTGAATACGCTGCCGCCGATCGAGGTGGCACAGATCGGGGCGCAGGTCGCCGACGCATTGGCTGCCGCGCACGCCGCGGGCATCGTGCACCGCGATATCAAACCGGGCAATATCCTCGTCGCCGACCGCGGCACCGGCGTCGGCATGGCCAAACTCAGCGACTTCGGCATCTCGCGCGGCGCGACCGACAGCTCCGACGAACCGGACGGCGTGATCACCGGCACCCCGGCCTACCTTCCCCCGGAGGTGGCGCGCGGCGCGCAGCCGACCACGGCCAGCGATGTGTTCTCCCTCGGTGCCACGCTCTACACCGCGATCGAGGGGCAACCGCCGTTCGGCATGGACGACGACACCGATGCCGTGGTCTATCGCGCGGCCATGGCCCAGATCATCCCGCCGAGCCGCAGCGGCATGCTCACCAATGCCTTGCTGCACATGATGGAACCGGCCCCGCAGCGCAGGCCGACCATGGCCGAGGCGCGGGACGAAATCCTCACCGCCGCATTCGGTCCCGGCACCGGTCCGTATATTCTCGGCGCTCCGGTCCGCACCGAGGACGGCACCATTCCGGCCTGGGCGGCACGCAATTCGGCATCGGGCCTGCGCAGCCCGCATTCGACTCCACTGCCGCGCCCGCACCGCAACCCATCAGCCCCAGTGGCCGCCGCACCCCAGCGCCCGAAGCCGAAGGAACCGAGCAATGCCCCGCTCGCCATCGCCGTCGGCCTGCTGATCGGCCTGATCATCATCATCGCCATCATCATCGCCATGATGTAATCCGCTGCGCCACAGCCGGATTACGCCTCCGTGTCCCCAGACCTCGCCTGTACACCAAGGGCGTAATAATCGCCGCCCCAGGCGCCCAGCGGCGCACCCCCCTCCGCCCTGACCGTCGCCACCCACCCCGGCCTCCCCATCTCCATCAGCCAAGTCAACTAACTGCGATCAAGATCAGGTGGACATGTTGGCGGCGGCTTCTCGCTTGGCCGCCATAGTTTCCCCCTGATCACTTGTCCAACGGCGCGGCGGCCGCCGGGGGAGGGGTGCGCGGTGGACGGAATGCCTGGGGTCAGTCGATGCGGCGGCGGTGGGCCCAGCGGGTGAGGGCGTTGCGGTTGGATTGTTGGGTTTTGCGGAGCACGTTGGAGGCGTGTGTTTCAACGGTTTTCACCGAGATGTAGAGCTTCTCCGCGATTTCCCGATATGTGTAGCCGCGGGCGAGCAAGCGCAGCACCTCCAATTCGCGTGGGGTGAGCGAATCGAGTTCGGGATCCAGCGGTGGCTCCGGCACCGGTGATTTTCCGGTGAACGAGTCGAGTACGAAACCGGCCAGCCGCGGGCTGAACACCGCATCACCACCGGCGACCCGCCGAATGCCGTCGGCCAGTTCGGATCCCGAGATCGTCTTGGTCACGTAGCCGCGCGCACCCGCACGGATCACCGCGATCACATCCTCGGCCGCGTCGGAGACGCTCAATGCCAGGCACACCGGACCGTCATCGATCCCGGACAGCACCGCGACCCCGCCACCGTCGGGCATATGCACATCGAGCAGTACGACGTCCGGACGCGCGGCATTGATTCCGGCGACCGCCTCGGCCACGCCCCCGGCCTCCCCGACGACCTCCATATCGGTCTCCCGGCTCAATTCGGCCCGCACACCCGAGCGGAATACGGCGTGATCATCGACGAGAAAGACCCGCACGGCCACCTACTTCTCCTCACCCTCGGTGGATCGACCCACCCTGACGCACGGACCGCCCGCAGGCCGTCCGCACTTCATCGGTACCACAACAGCCACCACATCCGCCGCCATCGAAGGCCACCGAACACACCGCACCATCGCCAACGACCGAGTGCGACGCCTCGAGTCCGCTGCCGACCGACCAGAGCGGACGCGCTCCGACGGCACCCGGTCCGAACCCTTCCGACCGCGTCCCGAGTTCCGTCGATGCGGCACCGTCGGGCTCACCGCAGATCCCGAAACGGCGCGATCATCGACAGTTGCGAACCGTCTGCCGTACCCCATCACCCTGGTCGTCGCCGACCGGCACGTCCTCGGCCCGATCTTGATCACCGGAATCGGTGCGCGGCATGATGATCCGTACCTCGGTGCCCCGACCGGGTGTGGACAGAATCTCCACCTGACCGCCGCGCCGCTCGATTCTGGCGCGAATGGATTTCGCGACACCCCGCCGATCCTGCGGCACCGCCGTGATATCGAATCCGGCCCCGCGATCGCGCACGAAAATGCTCACCTGATGCGGTTCCGCCTCGGCGAACAGATCGATCTCCGGGACACCCGCATGTTTGGCCGCATTCACCAGCGCCTCCCGGCTCGCGCCGAGCAATGCGGTGAAATGCTCCTTCGGCAGGCCGGATCCGCTGTCGGCACCATCCATCGTCACATCGCCGACGGTGACCGGAGTCACCTTCACCCCGTGCTGATCCTCGACCTCGCCCGCGATCGTGCGCAGCGCCGCGGCCAGACTCGACTGTGCGGGCGCGGAATCCTCGAACAGCCAGCGCCGCAGTTCCCGCTCCTGACTGCGCGCCAGCCGGGCCACCTCTTGTGGATCGTCGGCCTGACGCTGGATCAGCGCCAAGGTCTGCAGCACCGAATCGTGCAGGTGGGACGCGATTTCCTCGCGTTCCTCATTGCGAATCCGAGCCGCGCGCTCGGCATTCAGCGCGCGCATCATGCGCAGCCACAGCGGCACCGTCAGTAGACCGGCGCCGATCAGCGTCACCGCCACCGCGATCAGTGCCGAGCCGAGCGAACTCAGATCGATCCTGGCCAGCACCACCACACCGAGACCGAGCACGATCATCGTGATCCCGGCGACGATGCGCGACCAAGTCACCACCGACGGTCGCGCGGGCAGTCCGAGCAGTGACCGCGGGCCGTCGGTGTCGTATTCGCGCCACACCAGTGCCGCACCCACCGCCACCACGACGATCGGCACGATCACCTTCGCCGCGGTACCGCTGAACAACCACGAAACCCCGACCGCGAGCCCGAGTCCGAGTAGGGCCAATCCGATCGCCTGACGGCGCTCCCTACCGGTCGGCTTTACCGCATCGTGGCCGCCCGGCGTGAAGATCCACAGCATCCCGTAGGCGACGATCCCGGCCCCCGCGAGCGCGGACAGCAAGACGAATGCCATCCGCACCTTGAACACATCGAGCCCGAGATGATCGGCGACACCACCGGCCACACCACCGACGATCCGGCCGCCCGAACGCCGCACCATCCTCGGATACGGCGGGGTCGGCGGAAGGGCCGGCACGGCGCCGAAGCGGCCAGGGCCGGGCGCGAACCCGGGCGCGGCGCCGAAACCTCGGGGATCGGCGCCCCGAGCAGCATCGAACGCGGGCACGGACGGGTACATGCCTTCGATACTGGCACGGCATACCGACACCCGACCATCAGGAATCACCCTGATCTTCACCGATTCGCGACCATCGGCGATCAGGCTCGGAGGAACAGCCGCAGAGCCGCGTCGACGACGGCGGCGCGAGTTCGATTGTCCGGATCGGCGTCCGGACGCAGCCAGATGGAGGCGTGGTTGAGGATGCCGTGCAGGCAGTGCAGGGCGACCGACGGATCCGGGCAATCGAACTCGCCGGCGGCGATGCCGCGGTCGATGACATCACGGAAGAGCTGGTCGTGGCGGCGGCGCATCGTCTTGATGGCTTCGCTGTGCTCATCCGGCCACGGCGCGGGGAACGAGAAGAGCTTGCCTACTTCGGGGTACAGCACCGTGAGCATGTGTAGCTGCTCGGTGACGAGCGTGCGCAGCTGATCGGTGGCGGACCGGTCGGCAACGGCGTCGAGGGCTTCGCCGAGACGGGTCATGACGTCGGTGGTGAGCTTCGCCAAGGCCGCGGCGACCAGTGCGTCCTTACTCGGAAAGTAGTGGTAAAGCGTGGCTTTCGCGATATCGGTGCGCTCGGCCACATCTTCGAAGCGCATGCCCTGATATCCGCTGCCGGACAGGATCTGCAGTGCGGCCGCGATCATCTCCGCCTTGCGGCGATCGCGACGGCGAGCCGCGCGCCCGGCGGGAGCGGCTGCCCCGTCCACCGTCGATGTCATCGGCCGATCATATCCGGGGGCAGCTGTCGAAAAATCCACCGTCAACCGCACGGATGGACCTGGCGGTCGATAACTCGACCGCACCCGTGAATTCAACCACAAAGACTATCTTCCGACTATCTATACGGAAATTCGACCCTTAGGTTGATATTTGTGATGGACACGACCGGACCCGAACCCAGCTACTTCGAACGAGTCGGCGCGCACCGCTTCGCCCCGACCGGCCATGCGAGCGGGGCATGGGCCACCGACGAGCAGCACTTCAGCCCGCTCGGAGGGCTGATCGTCCACGAGATCGAACGAGTGCGGGCGCACCAACAGCGCCCCGCCCTGGTGCTGAGCCGCATCAGCTTCGACATCCTCGGCCGAATCGCGTTCGAGGAGTTCGATATCCACGTGCAGACCGTCCGGCCCGGCCGCACCATCGAACTCGTCCAGGCGACGGTCACCGTCGCGGGCCGCGATACCGTTTCCGCGCGCGCATGGTTCCTCGACACCCACGACACCGATAATGTCGCGGGCGGCGAGCCCGACCGGCTCCCGGAGCCCGAATCACTGCCGTCATGGCCGTTCACTTCGGTGTGGCCCGGCGGATACATCAATTCCCTCGACACCCGCGCGGTCGGGATCCCGCAGCCCGGACGTACCACCGCGTGGATCACCACGCCGCTGGACCTGGTGGCCGGTGAACAAGCCAGCACCCTCGCGTCATACATCGCCCTCGTCGATACCGCGAACGGCATCGCGGTCCGGCAGGAACCCACCAAATGGATGTTCCCCAACCTGGACTTGACCATCCATCTCTATCGCCGACCCGAAGGCCGATGGACCGGCCTCGACACCCATGTCACCTTCGGCCGAACCGGCCAGGGCCTGACCTCCACGGTCCTGCACGACACCCGCGGCCCCATCGGATACGCCCAGCAGATTCTCACCGTCCGCCCACAACCAGAGCATCGGCCATGACGGCAGCCCGAGCGTCCGGGTCGGACAAGCTGACCTCTCGTTCTTATCCGCCGCTCAGCCGCCGCACGCGGTAACTGCTCACCGCCACCGCCTTGGTCGGAATCGCCGTGGCGGGTGCGCCATCGGCCCGATGCGCACGGGATGGCTCCACACGAGAAGAACTACTCGGGCCCAGGGGGATTCGAACTCGCCGTCGGCCACATGGACGAACAGTTCCGCGCGGTGCTCCCACTCAACGGAATGCCGGCCAACCGAGAGGTGTTCCTGGACAACACCTTCTACGGCACCATCCCCGCGAATGCACGGGCACCATGAAGGCCGGCTACCTCGTCGCCCACCCCCGAACCGGCTAAATTGTTCTTATGTCTGTATCGCCCAGGAGTTTCGCCGGGCGCACGTGGTGACCGGGGCCGCCACCGCCGAAGACCGGGGGGAAATCCGAACACCACGTGCGATTTTCGCGCAACGGTTCGCTGATCTCTATGCCGCCGCGGGCAATCCGACATTGCGGCGGGTGGCCAATGCCGCCGCGGCGAGGATGCGGGCCGCGCAAGGTACGCGGGCCGCGGCGACTGCTTCGGTGCAGCGGATCAGTGATTGGAAAGCGGGGCGCAATGTTCCGGCTCGTTTCGAATCGCTGCTTCCGGTGGTGCTCACCCTGATCGACCTGGCCAAGAAGGCCGAACCGCAGACAGCTCGGCGGTTGCTGGAAGTCCGTGAATGGCAGCGGCTCTGGCAAGCCGCCATCGCCTGGACGCCGGATGACGAGGACGATGCGGCCTGCCCTTACCTGGGGCTCACCTCGTATCGCAAACAGCACAGGGACATCTTCTTCGGCAGAACCCGGTCCACTGCCGAACTCACCGATTTGGTCCAGGCCGCCGCCGACACGGACGGTATCGCTGTCCTGATCGGCGCATCGGGGGCGGGCAAGTCGTCGCTGTTGGCGGCGGGACTCATCCCCACTGTCACCGCCGACAACTGGTCGACCGTGGCGATGACGCCGGGGGTGACACCACTTTCCGCGCTGGCGAACGCTTTTCACGCCGATCACCCGATCGCGAATCCGTCCGCGGACGAGGTGTTCGCGGCACTCGATCGGTGGAGCATCGGCCAGCGGCGTCTGCTCATCGTGGACCAGTTCGAGGAGCTGTTCACCGCCTGTCCGGATGAACGCGAGCGCGAAGCCTTTCTGCAGGTCTTGGACCGCTGCGCCACCCGGCCCGACGATGCCATCGCCGTCATCATCGCCCTGCGCGCCGATTTCTATGCCCACTGCCTGGACTATCCGATCCTGCAGCACGCTCTCGAACAACGCAGCTATCTGCTCGGCCCCATGCGGCTGGACGAACTCGCCCAGGCACTCACCGGACCGGCCAACCACGCCGGGCTCGAACTGGAGTCCGGTCTGGAGGAGTTGGTGATCACCGAACTCTGCGGAGTCGGTGATCACGAGAACCGCCAGAGCTACGATCCGGGCGCACTTCCGCTGCTCTCCCACGTCATGGCCGCCACCTGGCAGCACCGTGAAGGTCGCAAACTCACCATCGCCGGATATCGCAAGGCGGGCGGTGTCGTCGGCTCCATCGCCGCCACCGCCGAACAGGCATGGAGCGAACTGTCCGACACCCAGCAGGCCGCCGCGAAGGATGTCCTACTCGGACTCGTTGCCGTCGCCAATGATTCGCGTGATACCCGGCGCATCGCCGCGCGCCCGACCCTGCTGCAACGCACCACCGACCCGGTATCCGCCACGGCCGCACTGGAACTGCTGGCCCGCACCCGCCTCATCACCCTCGACTCCGGCTCGGTGTACCTGACCCACGAGATCGTGCTGGATGCGTGGCCGCGCCTACACACCTGGATCGATGAAGACCGTGTCGGCTACCTGGTCCGGCAGCGGCTGGAAGCCGATGCCGCGGAATGGGATTCGACCGGGCAGGATCGCTCACTGCTCTATCGGGGCACCCGGCTCGAGACCGCTCTCGGTCATGTCGATCCACCCGTGGTCGGCGGTCAGGTCCGCACCTTCCTCGATCGTTCCCGAGCAGCGCGAACACGCAGCCGCAGACAGTCATCGGTGACCCGCGTAGTTTTCGCCATGCTCGGCGTCGGCCTACTCGTACTCGGCACAGCTGCCTACGCACAGGTCGAGCGCACCGAACAGCAACGCAACGACAAGAACTTCGGATCCGTATTGGCAGAGGCGGATCGACTACAGCAAATCGATCCATCCTTGTCCGCACAGCTATATCTCGTTGCCGAACAACTCAGGCCGGGCGATCCGGAGGTGCGGGCACGGTTGCTCGCGACCCAGAACGTCCCCCTCGCAACGCCATTCGTCGCACACGAGGAGCGGATAAGGACCATCGCCTATCGCCCGGATGGCCGGGTGCTGGCCTCGGCGAGCAACGACAACACTATCCGCCTCTGGGACGTCGCCGATCCACGACATCCCCGCCCGCTGGGCGAGCCCTTACGCGAATCCCCTTCCGGGGCAATGTCCATGGCATTCAACCGTGATGGCACGGTACTCGCGACCACCGGCACGTCGGCGCAGCCACAGCTGTGGGATGTCCATGATCCGGCGCATCCCCTGCTGTTCGGATCACCGCCGACTACCACCGGGGAAAAGGGCTATCTGGTGTCCTTCAGTCCGAACGGGCGGACGCTGGCAGTCGGATCCATGCGCGATAAGGGCGTCACCCTATGGGACGTCGGCAATCCGGCCGAACCGATCCAGGGTCGCTTCATTCCCGCGCCGCATGATCGGGACCTCTCCGCGTTCGCGTTCAGCGGCAACGGGCGACTACTGGCCGTCGCGACCAGCGACTGGGACCGCAGTACCGCGACGGTCGAATTGTGGACCGTCCCCGACGCGGGGGAGGTCACCCACGCTGGAAAACCATTCGAGGTGGCCCACAATGTCGAGGCAATCCGGTTCAGCCCCGATAACACCGCATTCGCCCTGGCCGGTCCACGCCTGACCGTACGACATACCTACGTCAGCGTGACCCAGTTATGGGCCGTCGATCATCCCGCCCAGCCGCGCCCGCTCGGAACTCCGCTGGTGGATACCGTGGTTCAGCAGCCCGTCCCCCTGCTCGACTTCAGCCCGAACGGCCGCACGCTGGCAACCGGCGGCTCCACCGGTGCGAGACTATGGAATATCGCCGATCCCGCGCAGCCGACCCCGCTGGGCGCCCTGCTGTCGGCGATTCCGTCGCGCTGCCTCGACGAGGCGAAGATTCCTACCCGATGTAGCGGTGAACCGACGGGACTGGCATTCAGCCCGGACGGAAAGAACTTGGCCGTCGGTGGCAGCGAGGGAATCGTGCGGCTGTGGACGCTGGCCCCAGCGGTGCTCGATGGACACACCGATTGGGGCAGGAGTCCGATATTCGACGCGACCGGCACCCGAATGGTGAGCGATTCCAGCGACGGCACGTTCGTCATATGGGATACCAGCAACCCCCGGGAGCCGGTCCGGATCGGGGAACTCCGGGCCAGACCGGGATCATCGATCCGGGCCTCGAGCCCCGACGGGAAGTCCCTGATCGCGCAGGACGGCGCGACCGGGCCGCTGGTCCTTGTCGACCTGTCCGACCCGAAGCGCATGCGAATATCCGACAACTGGCAGGCCGCATCGTCGCAATGGTCGCACCTGAACTTCAACGGTGACTGGACCCTGGCGGCGCTGACTCCGGATGCCAAGGTCGAGGCCTTCCAACTCGCGAACATTACGGACCGCTCCCGCCCGGTGCTACTGGGAACACCGACATCCGTGGCTCCCGCGCAGGTCCAAGCCCTCGGATTCAATCCGACCGGGCCGACCCTCGCGGTGATCGAAGCGACGCTGTCCGAACCGGGCTCCCCAGCGATGGCTCTACGAACCAGGCTGGCGCTGTGGGATATCTCCAACCCGGACCGCCCTGTCCGGCTGGGGGCATCCGCGCCGGAGCACTCGTCGTTGATGCTCGACGTGATCATGCACCCCGACGGCCACACCGCCGTCACCGTGGCGAACGAAACGTTCCAGGTCTGGGACATCGGTAACCCGGCCTCGCCCGAACCGATCGGTGATCGGGTCACCGCACATAATCTGGCGATCATCTCGACCTCGTTCAGCCCCGACGGCACGATCATGGCCACCAGCGGAAACGACGGTTCGGTGCGGTTGTGGGATTTCACCGATCGCCGTCATCCCCGCCTCCTGTCCAGTTCCATCGCACCGTTCGGCCCCAACGTCTGGTTCATCCAGTTCCGTCCGCAAGGCAACTATCTGTCCGCTTCGAGCAGCGATGGCGCGCGACGGCTGTGGGATCTGGACGAGCGGCACGCCATCGAGCGCATCTGCCGTGCCACCCTCATGACGCCTGAACTGTGGCAGCGTCACCTTCCCCAGCTCACCTACCGTCCGCCCTGCGCCTGAACAAGAGACCGCTTGGTCCAAAGAGATCAGAGATTTTCTCAGGGTTCCCCCCGATGCGCCGAAGTGCTGGTCAGCACCACCATGGGAGTCATGACGAAAACGAGCTTCGGCGATCAGATACACCAGATGTGGCAGACGCGGCCCGTCCGGTTGCCGCGGCAAGGTCCGATCGCCGGCGTCGCGGCCGGGTTCGGGCAGCGCTACGGGATCGACCCGGTGCTCGTGCGGGTCGCGCTCGTGGTGTCGACGATCTTCGGTGGGGCGGGCATCGTGCTGTACCTGCTCGCCTGGCTGCTGTTCAGCGAGGCGGGTGATCAGTCCTCGGCGGCCGAATCACTGTTCGGCAAGGGACACAGCTCGCAGTCACAGACCAAGACCATCGTCTTGATCGTGGCACTCGCCATCGCGGTCAGCACCATCGGACCGGTCGGCGTCGGACTTGCCGGCTCGGGCATGATCAGCATGGCGCTGATGCTGGCCGGTTGGTGGATGCTGCATATGCGCAATCCACAGCCGCCGCCCGGCACGAGTTCGCTCGGGCCATTCGACGGCGGTCTCACCGCGACCGGCTATCCCGGGGCGGTATTCCCGCAGCGCACCATGCCCGGCGATTTCTACGCGCCGGAGACCAGCATGCACACGCCGCACACGAAGCTGCCCGACGCGTACGTTCCGGACACTCCTGCACCGGAGGCACCGGTTGCGAATACCCCTACCCAGCAGGTAGATCCGGACACGGCCCGGCCGCAAGACGGCGCAGCCGAACTGATCGAAAAGAGCGCAACGCCGGAAATCGGCGGCACGCCAACCGATTCGGACAATACGTCAGCTGATGCCGTCCGGCTACCTGAGGACACCGTCCGGCTCGACAAGAGTGACGTGGGATCATCGGCGCTTCCCGTCGAGCCCACGGCGCCCGACAACCAAGCACCGGGAACACCGCACCCGACCGGCGGCCCGTCGGACACGACATCCGCCCCGGTAGGTGCCGGCATCACACCGCCTGCCAGCGAGAGCACCACCGCCCCGACCAACGGCGGTACCCCGTCACGATCCGAATCCGCGTTGGGCACAAACACTCCCCCATCCCGCACAACGGCCGCGGCACCCGCACACCCCACCGGCCCGACCCCACCCTCCTGGGATCCGCTCGGCGTCGCGCCACTCGCCTGGGATCTCCCCGAACCCGCCCCGACCCGCACCATCGTCGCGCCACCGCCGAAGCGCCCGCGCTCCCGGCTCACCCCGGTGGTGCTCGGCCTGGCCATTCTGGCCGCCGCCGGCGCGGGTGCGCTTGCGGCCTCCGGCGTCGAATGGATGACACCCGGCCGCATCGGCGCGGTGGCGCTGGCGGTGATCGGATCGGGGCTGGTGATCGGCGCCTTCCTCCGTCGCGGCTTCGGGCTGCTGGTGCTGACCGCACCGCTCGCCGGATTCGTGGTGCTGGCCTCGATGCTCGGCCCGATCCACTTCGACAGTGCCACCGTCGGCGATCGCACCTGGGCGCCGGCCACAATGGCCGATCTGGCCCCGAAGTACGAGTTGACCATAGGGACAGGCACGTTGGATCTGCGGTCGCTGCAGCTGACCGAGAACCGGGCCATCGAGGTCGCGGTCCAGATCGGCGAGGCCAAGATCCTGCTGCCCGAGGGGATGGCGGTACGCACCGATTGCTCGGTCAATATGGGAGATGTCAACTGCCCCACCGGCATTACCGGCCCACATGCCGACGGCACACCGGTGCTCGACCTGAAAGTCCATGTCCGGACCGGCGATGCGGAGGTGCGCCGTGGCTGAACCCACCGAAGACAACATCACCAAGCGGGGACCCTCGGTCTCTTTGCTGATCGTCGGATTGCTCGCCCTCGGCGTGAGCATCTGGGCCTTCATCGGCCCGACCACCACCGCAACCGGCGTGGCCTCGCTCGGCTGGATCGTCGTGATCACCGCCATCGTGGTCGGCATCCTGCTGGTCATTACCCCGCGTAGACCCCGCTGATCACCGCGAATGGCCCGCCAACGACGGGCCATTTTCTTTCCGGAGGAGCACAACGCCAATGCCCATGGAACAGTTCGACAGCCACGACGAACCGAGCGAACATACCGGAATCCCGATCGGTCGTTTCATGCCGCTGACACCGAGCCGGAGCTACCTCGGCGGCGGCCTATTACTCGGACAACTCGTCCTCGGCCGCACACCAGGCTCGCCGACGGCCGGCACAGGTGCGCCCCGAAACCACTACTCCAAGTAGGCCGGGCAGCCCAAATGCACACTGATCCGGTCGAGTAGTCGCTGCACACTCACCCGCTGCTTACCCTCGACACCCCGCGCGACCATCGGCACCATCCACCGCGCACTGGTCGCGACATTGAACACCTGTTGGGTCACCCTGGCCCCCTTCGGATGCGGCAACACCCGGCATTCGGCGCGAAACCACCACTGTCCCTCGATCGCGAGCATCGCCTGTGCCCTATCCACCTCGACCCGAATCCGATTGGGATCCCGAGCGACCGCGGCCCGGAATTCATTCGGACCACCACGCAGCCGCAGCTCGGAATCGGGCCCGTCGGCGAGAAAGAAGGCGTTGTCCGGACCGACCGGACCGGCGCTCACCGTGGTAAGCAGTGCGGCAACCACCCCACACGGCGCCTCGACGACCGCGTTGACGGTGCAGAGCGGCTTCTTCGCTGCCATCCGGACCCCCTGGGACTGGGTTCTATCCGGCTGACGGTACTCCCGAAATCCGGCAAACCAGGCCCGATTGCGGGGTCACTCCCATTCGATGGTGCCCGGCGGCTTGCTCGTCACATCGAGGACAACCCGGTTGACCTCGGCCACCTCATTGGTGATGCGGGTGGAAATGCGCTCGAGTACGTCGTAGGGCAGCCGGGTCCAGTCGGCGGTCATGGCATCTTCGCTGGAGACCGGGCGCAGCACGATCGGGTGACCGTAGGTGCGGCCGTCACCCTGCACGCCGACACTGCGCACATCCGCGAGCAGCACCACCGGGCACTGCCAGATCTGGCGATCCAGTCCGGCGGCGGTCAGCTCCTCGCGCGCGATGGCATCGGCCTGCCGCAGCGTATCCAGGCGGTCCGCGCTGACCTCGCCGACAATGCGGATGGCCAGCCCCGGCCCCGGGAACGGCTGGCGGGCAACGATTTCCTCGGGCAGCCCGAGTTCGCGGCCGACCGCGCGCACCTCGTCCTTGAACAGCAGCCGCAGCGGTTCGACGAGTTCGAACTCCAGATCGTCGGGCAGACCGCCGACATTGTGGTGACTCTTGATATTCGCGGTGCCGGTGCCGCCGCCGGATTCGACAACGTCCGGGTAAAGCGTGCCCTGCACCAGGAATTCGACCTCGGGAGCGGAGCCGCCGCTCTGTTCGACGACGACCTCGGAGACCGCATCCTCGAACGACCGGATGAACTCCCGGCCGATGATCTTGCGCTTCTCCTCCGGATCGGTGACGCCCTTCAGCTCACCGAGGAACTTCTCCACCGCGTCGACGGTCACCAGCTTGGCGCCGGTCGCGGCGACGAAATCCTGCTGCACCTGCTCGCGCTCCCCCGCCCGCAACAGGCCGTGGTCGACGAACACACAGGTCAGCCGGTCACCGATGGCACGCTGCACCAGCGCGGCGGCGACCGCGCTGTCCACCCCACCCGACAACCCACAGATCGCATGGCGGTCGCCGATCTGCTCGCGCACCGAAGCGATCAGCGATTCGGCGATATTGGCCGGGGTCCAGGTGGCGGGGATCCCGGCGAGGTCGTGCAGGAAGCGACTGAGCACCTGCTGACCGTGCGGCGAGTGCAGCACCTCCGGGTGGTACTGCACACCGGCCAGCTTGCGGGCCCGATCCTCGAATGCCGCGACCGGAGCGCCGGCGCTGGTGCCGGTGACCTCGAAGCCCTCGGGCGCGTCGGTGACGGCATCGCCGTGGCTCATCCACACGGGCTGTTTGGTGGGCAGGCCGCCGTGCAGCACGCCGCCGTCGATATTGAGCTCGGTGCGGCCGTATTCGCGGGTGCCGGTATGCGCGACGGTGCCGCCGAGCGCCTGCGCCATGGCCTGGAAGCCGTAGCAGATGCCGAAGACCGGAATGCCGAGATCGAACAGCCGCGGGTCCAGCTGTGGCGCGCCCTCGGCGTACACGCTGGACGGTCCGCCGGACAGAATCACCGCGAGTGGCTGCTTCTCGGCGATCTCATCCACCGTGGCGGTATGCGGGACCACCTCCGAATACACACTCGATTCACGGACCCGCCGGGCGATCAGCTGGGCGTACTGTGCGCCGAAGTCGACGACGAGGACCGGTCTCTGAGTTTCTGCCACTCGCACAGTTTAGTTAGGGGGCGAAGCGAGCGAACCATCGGCACAGCAGGGTTCTCCCTGACGGCGGAGCCGAGTGCCAGCGAGGCGGAGGCGGCAGGGAGCGAACCATCGGCACGGCAGCCATCGCCGGCATCGGAGCCGACCGCTGGCGAGGCGTAGATGTCAGCGGCGGAAATCGTGCCGCGCGCGCCCGCACCGCTGGTTATCCTCATGCCGTGCCCTTCGCCCGCGCGATAGACGCCGACATCCATTACGAGGACAGTGGCGGCGACGGTCCGGTGGTCTTGCTAGCACACGAATTCCTCATGGACCGAACGATGTTCGCATCGCAGCGGGCCGCGCTCGCACCGGAATTCCGGATCGTGTCCTGGGATGCGCGCGGACACGGCCGCACCAGGGACCAGGGGCTGCCGTACACCTACTGGACCGCAGCGCGCGATGCGCTCACCGTCCTCGATCAGCTCGGCGCCGAACGCGCCGTGGTCGGCGGCACCGCGCAAGGGGGCTTCACCGCGCTGCGCGCCGCGCTCATCGCACCAGAGCGGGTCTCCGCACTGATCTTGATCAGCACCGAGGCGCACGGTCCGACGCTCGAGCAGTCCGCCGCGACCCAGAAATTCCTGGACGAGTGGTATGACGACGGCTCCCGGCAGGAGGCTGTCGAACAACTCGCGTATTGGCTGATCGGCGATGACGAGTGGTACCGGGCGATCTGGACCAAGCGCTGGCTGGTCCGCGACCGCCGCGGCATCGAGGTCGCCGCGGGCTGTCTGCTAGGCCGCGATTCGGTACTGGATCGCCTATCCGAAATCACCTGCCCCGCCTTGGTGATTCACGCCACCGACAGCGGTATCGCCCGCGAGCGCGCCCAACAGCTGGCCGCCGGTCTGACCGCATCGACCTTCGTCGAGATCGCCGGTGCACGGCTCGCGGTCACCATGACCCACCCCGAAGCGGTGAATCACGCCATCCAGCAGTTCCTCCGCGAGCGGACCGTGCCCACCGACGTCCGCTGAGCGCGGCTGGTTTCACGCGCGAACGCTGAGACCGACCCGCTGGAATTCCTTGAGGTCGGAGTAGCCCGCCTTGGCCATCGAGCGACGCAGGCCGCCAACCAGATTCAGCGAGCCGAACGGGTCGTCGGAGGGCCCGTACAGCACCCGCTCCAGGTTCGGGCGCACCGTCTCGCCGGTATCACCGGACAGTTCGCCGCCCAGATCCCACGGATCCTCCACATGCAGCAGCGAACCGCGCGGCACCGACGGATGCGCGGCCGAGGACGGCCAGTACCAGCCGCGGCCCGGCGCCTCGGCGGCCAATGCCAGCGGTACCCCGAGCATGGCGGCATCGGCGCCACAGGCGATGGCCTTGGCCAGCTGACCTGAGGTGGCGATATCGCCGTCGGCGATGACATGGACATAGCGTCCGCCGGTCTCGTCCAGGTAGTCGCGACGCGCGGCGGCGGCATCGGCGATGGCGGTGGCCATCGGCACCCCGATGCCGAGCACCTCGCCGGTGGTCGTCGCGCCCGGATACGAGCCGTAGCCGACGATGACGCCCGCGGCGCCGGTGCGCATCAGATGCAGCGCGGTCTTGTGATCGCTCACGCCGCCGGCCACCACCGGCACATCCAGTTCGGCGATGAAGGTCTTGAGGTTCAACGGCTCACCGTCACCGACATGTTCGGCGGAGATGATGGTGCCGTGCACCACGAGTAGGTCGATACCGGCCTGCAGCAGCGCCGGGGTCAGGGCGCGCGCGTTCTGCGGGCTCACCCGAACCGCGACCGTCACACCGGCGGCCCGCACCTGCGCGACGGCGGCGGCCAGCAGATCCGGCTGCATCGGCGCGGCATGCAGTTCCTGCAGCAGCCCGACGGCCCGCTCATAGCCGCCCTTGGCGACGAGTTCGAGCAATTGATCGATCTTCGCGGCGACATCGGCGTGCCGGGCCCACAGCCCCTCACCATTGATGACGCCGAGTCCGCCGAGCCTGCCGAGTTCGATGGCGAACTCCGGCGAGACCAGCGCATCGGTGGGGTGCGCCAGGAACGGGATCTCGAATCGGTAGGCGTCCAGCTGCCACGCCAGCGATACCTGCTTCGACGAACGAGTCCGCCGCGACGGGACGATATCGACATCGTCCAGTTCATAGGTACGCCGGGCGGTCCGACCCATACCGATCTCGACCATGTCGCGCACGCTTGTTCTCCTTATCTTTGGCCGCGCCTTCGGCGCGGCGTGTTCGCGGCCCCCTGGTGTCTCGCGACTGACCCTTTCGAGCGACCTGCAAGCAGCCGCTAGCGGCGCCGTCGAGACTCACGCCTGCGGCGCATGCGCTTCGACGGCTCGGCCGCGAACGGGTCGCTCGTAAGACTCGCTCCGTTGTGGTCGCCTCGGGTGCCGATCACGTCAGCCATGGTGCGCCAGACGAATCTGACGCACGAATATTCGTAGTCGCAGATCGGGTCGTCGATCGCCAATACTCGTAGAGCCATACTGAGCGGTCGATCGCCAACAGGCGACTACGTCCGGGGCGGCAGGTCAGGACTCGTGATCCTGTCCTCTCGCCTCGCGATGCCGTTGGCTGTGCACCTCGATGACCGCGAACACGGTCAATCATGCACGGACAATTCCGTCCAGTACACAACCCGTCAAGCAGGCTAGCCGCGACCAGTGTAGTTGGGCGCCTCGACGGTCATCGTGATGTCGTGCGGGTGGCTCTCCTTGAGCCCGGCCGCCGTGATCTGCACGAACTGTGCCTCCTGCAGATCGGCGATGGACTGCGACCCGGTGTAGCCCATGGCCGCCCGCAGCCCGCCGACGAGCTGATGGATCACCTGGTTGACCGGTCCGCGGAACGGCACCCGCCCCTCGATGCCCTCGGGGACCAGCTTGTCCTCGGCGAGCACATCGTCCTGGAAGTAGCGGTCCTTGGAGTAGGACTTGGCCTGGCCGCGGCCCTGCATGGCGCCGAGCGACCCCATGCCGCGGTAGCTCTTGAACTGCTTGCCGCCCACCAGGATCAGCTCACCCGGTGACTCGGCGGTGCCGGCCAGCAGCGAGCCGAGCATCACGGTGGACGCGCCCGCCGCGATCGCCTTGGCGATGTCACCGGAGAACTGGATGCCACCGTCGGCGATCACCGGAACACCGTGCGGCTTGCACGCAGCGACGGCCTCGAGGATCGCGGTGATCTGCGGCGCGCCCACACCGGCGACCACGCGGGTGGTGCAGATGGACCCGGGACCGACACCGACCTTCACCGCATCCGCGCCCGCCTCGACCAGCGCGGCTGCACCGGCCCTGGTGGCCACATTGCCGCCGACGATCTGGATGCGATCGCCGACCTCGGCCTTGACCTTGGTCACCATCTGCAGCACACCGGCCTGATGTCCGTGCGCGGTATCGACGATGAGCACGTCCACCCCGGCATCGGCCAAGGTCATGGCGCGCGACCAGGAATCCTCGCCGACACCGATCGCGGCGCCGACGAGCAGGCGGCCGTCGCGGTCCTTGGTGGCGTTCGGGTACTGATCGGTCTTGACGAAGTCCTTGACGGTGATGAGTCCGCGCAGGCGGCCGTTGCCGTCGACGATCGGCAGCTTCTCGATCTTGTGGCGGCGCAGCAGACCGAGTGCGGCCTCGGCGGTGACGCCCTCCTGCGCGGTGATCAACGGCGCCTTGGTCATCACATCGGCGACCCGCCGGTTCTGATCCACCTCGAACCGCATATCGCGGTTGGTGATAATGCCCACAAGCGCGCCGGTCTCATCCACCACCGGCAGGCCGGAAATGCGGAAGCGGCCGCACATCGCGTCGACCTCGGCCAGGGTGTCGCTGGGGCGACAGGTCACCGGATCGGTGACCATGCCCGCCTCGGACCGCTTGACGGTCTCGACCTGCGCGGCCTGATCGGCGACCGAGAGATTGCGGTGCAGCACGCCCATGCCGCCGGCGCGCGCCATGGAGATGGCCATGCGCGCCTCGGTGACGGTGTCCATCGCGGAACTGCAGAGCGGGGTACGCAACCGGATCTCGCGGGTCAGCTGGCTGGAGGTTTCCACCGAGCTGGGGATGAGATCCGAAGCGGCCGGTAACAACAGCACATCGTCGAACGTGAGGCCGAGCATGGCGATCTTGTTCGGATCGTCACCACCCGTAGGAGGGCGGACCGCGATTCGTTCGCCCGATACGGGATTACTCATTCGGATCGACCCCTCCTGGACGTCGAAAGCAACGAACGCCGGGATGGCCGGCGTCGTGGAAGCTGATGGAATGGACGGTGGCGGCTCCGCCAGCGCTGTCGGATACTGGCCGGGGCCTGTCACCCATGGTATCTGTCCCGCAAACTCGCGCCCGACCGCGCCTCACTAACGCTCGGCTCGGCCATGCGCGAGGCGCACCGTGTCCATGGTTCACTCGCTGACGCTCACGCACGACTGCGCCTCGCTGTCGCTCGACTGCGCGGTGCGCGAGCGCGGCCGCGCCTATGGTTCACTCGCTGCGCTTGCTCACAGAACTCAGCCCATCGCCGAAACTGGCGCGCCACATAGCTGGCGAAGAGCACCCTGTTCTGCGTACCGTGGGGGTGTGCGTGACCATCTACCACCTGGCTTGCCGCCGGATCCGTTCGCCGGAGACCCCTCCGACCCGTCCGCCGCGCTCGATGCCATCGAGCCCGGTGAACCGCTGGATCCCCACGAGCGCCTTGCGGTCGAGGAGGATCTCGCCGACCTTGCGGTATACGAGGCACTACTAGCGCACCGTGGCATCCGAGGACTCGTGGTCAGCTGCGAAGACTGCAGACAGGACCACTACCACGACTGGGATATGCTGCGCGCCAACCTGCTTCAGCTGCTGGTCGACGGCACGGTACGCCCGCACGAGCCCGCCTACGATCCGATGCCGGAAGCGTATGTCACCTGGGATTACTGCCGGGGATACGCGGACGCCTCGATGAACGAGGCCTTCCACGGCGACGGATTCGACGGGTTCGACAGCTGACATCGCGCGCCCACACCGCGCGCTGACGCGCGGGCGCGATGTGAAATAGCTGACAGAAAAAGCCGACCGCCGGTCGGCGATCGGTTCGTGCACGATATTTCGGATGTCCGCGCACCCACGCACGCGCGGATGTGGCGGATATGCATCCGCCACAGCGCTTCTGCTGGATCGAGCGCTTTCACCGACCAAAGCGCCTTCGGGGTAGCGACTCCGATTAAGAGGTCGGCCCCGATCCGGGAAACCCCGGCAAAGACGGCAACCCGGTGGGAACCACGAAGGTCGGCGGCGGCGGCTGCTGATGGGTCGAGGGCTGCGCGGGCGGGCCGCTGTCCACGCTCGGCACAACCCCCGTCGGCTGGGTTCCCACCACGGTGCTCGGCGGACCCTGGTTCGTGTGACTGGGCTGGGTCGGCTGAGTCGGCTGTTCGGGCGTGGTCACCGGCGGCTGGGTTGTCGGTGGTGTTGTCGACTTACCCGGTGTATTCGGTTCCGTCGTCGGCACCTTCGTATCGCCCGGCGGCACCACCACGGAGGTCGAACCAGCGGCGCCGGAAGGCTTGGTGGTCGGCGGGTTGCTGCCGTCGGTTGTCGCCGGATTGGGTGTCGTCGTCGCTGTCGTGCTCGACGCGAGCGACTTGCCGATCTCCGGAGCGATCTTGTTCAACTCCGCGAGCAAGGCGTTGAATTCGTTGATTCGCTTGTCCCGCTTGGCCGGATCGTCGATGAGCTCCGCATTCGCCTTGGCACCCTCCAGCTTTGCCCTGGCCTGCTCCGGATTGTCCTGAGCGAGTGCCGCTTTCGCGGTGGCCAGATCGCTGTCGGCGCGCTGCACGACGGTCGATTGTGCCTGTTCGCTGAACACGACTTCCTTGACCCGCCAGAGCGGATCACCCGGAGCGGCGCCGTAGGAGAACGCCGACAGACCACCGATAACCAGAGCCAGCGCGGCGGCCGTCCCGAGAATCGGACGGATAAGCCGTAGTCGCCCGCCGGACTGCGCACCGATACGGACCTGCCGGGCACCGATCTCCTGGTTGACCGCGGCAACGATCTCATCGAGACTCGGTTCCGCGGGCAGCGGCGGAGAAATCAGCTCCGCACGCCAGTCCGCCAGCAGCGACGCGAGCTGAAACTCCTCCGCGCTGTCGGTCTGTACCGGACCGTTGCTAGCAATGGCATCGATAAGCGCATCGTCTCTGCGCACCGCCGCGATGTCCACCGGACCGGTGTCACCACTCCCGGCGTAGGGACCGCTGTTTCGCGATCCACGTCGCGCCTTCCAGTCGCCCCGACCGCGCTCGCCATCCCTAGCCATACATTTCACCTGCCCTCGCCACTTGTGACTTCAGTTTCGCGAGCGCCCGGTGTTGGGCGACGCGTATCGCACCCGCCGTACTGCCCACGGCGACTGCGGTTTCTTCTGCTGACAAACCCATGACCAAGCGCAGGATCAAGATCTCGCGATGCTTCTCCGGAAGCGTCGCGAGCAGGCTATTCATCTGCCTGCTCGTTTCGGATTCCAGAGCTCGCTGTTCCGGCCCCTGGTCGGTGGATATGACATCTGGTACTTCGGCCATTGCCTCCGCCTTGTTACGGGCGGCGTTGCGATGAGCGTCGGCAACCTTGTGCGAAGCGATTCCGTATACGAAGGCCATGAAGGGCCTGCCCTGGTCCTGATACCGGGGCAGAGCTGTCATCACGGCCAGACATACCTCCTGCGCAACGTCGTCCGCAGAGAGCTGTCCACGCTCCGCGGCGCCGATCCGCGCGCGGCAATAGCGCACCACCAACGGGCGGACCATTTCGAGTACCTGGGCTAAAGCGGATCTGTCGCCCTGCGCTGCGGCAGCGACGGCGAGGTCCAACTCTTCGCCCGTGTTCGTCATCGTCAGAGAATTTCCTGGCGTTACAAGTGGCACCGGCGGAGACGGCCAGTGCTTCCGCCGAAGGGGCGGAACGGTCTAACAATAGCGATACAACCCGTGGATACGGGCAACACGGTGGTCTCTCGATCAGACACGAGAATCACTCATAGGACGAAAGCGCCCGCCACGACGGCCGATGGCCTCCGCACACTCCTGCGCATCCGTCGCGGCAGCGCTCGCGTCGGCACCGACGGACACCCCGGCGCGCAACATCGAACTGGCCCAACGCAATGGCAGCAACCCGTGTTCGCGGCACTGCTCGCCAACCACATCGGCCAGCGTGCGCGCGCGGTCGATATCACCGGATGCCGCGGCGGTCGCGGCGACCAAGAGCCGGGACTTGACCCGGTGCCGAACCGAGGGGCCGTCCTCGGCCAGTGCGAGGGCCGTCGCGGCGTGGGGCGCGGCGGTGTCCGGGGCGCCGGAAGCGAGTGCGGTCTCCGCGCAGACCCAATGCCAGCGGATCAGCGTTCGCCAGCCCTGCGGTGACTGCGCCTGGGTCATCGCGTCGTGACTGCGTCGGAGCAGGCGGGTGGCGAGCGCCAGGCGGCCGGTGCCGAGTGCGTCGGCCGCGAGTCCGGTCAGCGCATCACAGATCGCGGCCACGCGATCGGGCCCGACCGTACCCTCCGTCGGCAGGATCAACGCGGCCGCGCGACCGTCGTATGTGGCGGCGCGGGCATGCCAGCCGAGCTGGCGCAGAAATGAGCCCTCGGTACTAGCGGCCAGCGACAGCAACACCGGATCGGCGGTGCCCGCGCGCAATATCCGCAACTCTTCGCGCGCCGCGCCGTAGCGGCCCTGACCACCTGAAACCACCGCCCGATACCACCGATCGAGCGGGTTGGCGGCGGCTGGCAACTCGGTAGCGGCGCGGCCGGGGCCGGTGCCGAAAGCCGCGTCGGCAAGCATGGCGGACTCGATATATATAGGGGAAGCGGGCACGAACACGGCCGAACTCTATCCCGAACGCGGCATGCGACCGCACCCAAGGAAACCGTCCGTCAGGTACTTCCGGCTAATATTGAGCATTTCATCGCCGTCATCATGTTTCCATCAAGTAAAAGTACTTCCGGCAATCACATAGCGTGTGTGACCGGAATTCACATGCGTTTCGCGCAATTAACCTCAGCGCCCCGTTTCTGCCATCTCGGATCGACCGGACATCGAACAGGCCCGTCGCCGGTGTGACAGGACCCACGTCGGGGCGTACTGGCTACCACGCTGGGATGCAAGCACCAACCCGTTCCCACCTGCGGGAATGCGGAATACTGACGCCATGCGAGGACATACCAGCCTCTGGTCAACCGATCAGTATTACCGGAAGGGTCCAAAAAGTAAACAGCTTCGAGGTTAAATTTCGCAGCTTAAGATTTAGAAAACTGCTGCATCGAACTATTGACGGAATTTCACGGCTGGACCTAACGTAGCTCATCGCCACGGTCGGCGCCGCGCGAAATTGCAGCGACCGCAATAGGCGAGCCCATGGCACGCCGCCGACCCGGCGCCGTGGCCACAACTGTTGCAGAACAACTGCTCGACAACGCTGACGAGCTCGCACCACGAGGAGTTCACCAATGCCCATGCCGACCCACCTCCCCGGTCCGAACGCGGACGTCTGGGACTGGCAGATGCGGGGATCCTGCCGCGGCCAGGATTCCGCGGTGTTTTTCCACCCCGACGGTGAACGCGGCCGCGCCCGCACCGCACGCGAGATGCGCGCCAAGGAGATCTGTCGAGCCTGCCCGGTGCTCATGCAGTGCCGCAGCCACGCACTCAAAGTCAGCGAGCCCTATGGCATCTGGGGCGGTATGTCCGAAACCGAGCGCGAGATGCATGCCCGGCGCAACCGCCGTCGCATGGCCGTCTAAAACGAACTTCTTCCCATCCATGTGGCGCGGCGCGCCGAATGCCTAGCAAACACCCGGCGATGGCCACAAGCCGAAGTCGGTTGTATGTACGGCGTTTCGCGAAAACATTCGGCGTGTCACGGCGAGTCTCCGCCAGAAAACGCCTGGCGTGTCGAGGTTTACCGGGAAGTTGCTAGCTCGCAAGTGGTTCGCTGATACCCCACCGCACGGGGTCCCATAGCGGCCCGCTACGGTAGTGACCGATGACACAGAATGGAGCGTTGTGACAACGCGGCCGCCGGCCGCAGAGGGCGACTCGTTCCGAAGAGAAGCCATCCCACCCACCGTTTCTTCCAACGGGGTGGAATCTGCGGTAACGGCACGCGCCGCCGAAAGTATCGAGCTCGCCGCACTTCTCGAACGTTGCGGCCGGTCCGACCAGGAGGCATTCGCCGAGCTGTACGACCGAACGTGTGCGCGAGTGTTCGGTCTGGTGCTACGCGTCCTGCACGACCCCGGATACGCGGAGGAGACCACCCAGGAGGTGTATCTCCAGATCTGGCGGACCGCGTCCAGTTTCGACGCGACCAAGGGATCCGCGGTGACGTGGTTGATGACCCTCGCCCATCGAAGGGCCGTCGACCGTGTCCGCGCCGAACAGGCCCATACCCTGCGCGAAGTCGCTTATGGGATAAGGGTTCTCGGCAACGAATTCGATGAGGTCACCGAAGAAGTAGAGCGCAGGCTCGAGCAGCAGGCGGTCCTGGAGGGTCTAGGGACATTGACACAGACTCAACGGGAAGCCATTTCGCTCGCCTACTACGGCGGGCGCACCTACGCGGAAGTCGCTGCCTTCCTAGGCGTAGGGTTGCCGACTGTTAAGTCCCGTATACGGGATGGATTGACACGACTGAAGAAAAGTTTGGGGGTGACGTGAGATGAACGAAGTCCGGATCGATCTCGCGCACACCGTCGCGCTCGGATCGATCGACGACGAAGACCACAATGCGGTGCAGGAAGTGCTCGACAGCGAGGACCCCGTACTACGCGCGGAATTCATGACCGAAGTCCAGCAGACGAAGGAAGTCCTCGCCGCTCTCGCGGAGGCGACGGCGGCCCAGCCGCCCGCCGCCCTGCGTGCCGGATTGCTCGCCGCCATCGCCGCTGAGCAGCCACCAGTAGCCTCTTGAGTCCTCTTTCGTCCCCCCTGCGGGACAACTGATTTCGCCGGCACATGGGTAACTCGTCCGATACGCCCGGAAGTCGGCTCGCGACGTAGCTCTCGACGCCACCCCACTCGTCGACAAAAGGCTCAGGGAGGCGGAGCAGCCGCGATTGACCTTTTCCGACTTGTTGTGGGCCATTGCGTTCATATTGTTCACACAACGAAGGCCCCCGGGACGTGCGGTCCCGGGGGCCTTTTGCCGTGCGGCCGACGCTCAGTGCGCGTGACCGTGATGGCTGTGGTCGTGCTCCTCTTCGGCGGGCTTGTCGACCACGGCGCTCTCGGTGGTGAGGATCATCCTGGCCACCGACGCCGCGTTCACGACCGCGGAGCGGGTCACCTTCACCGGGTCCACGACACCGTCGGTGAGCAGATCGCCATAGGCGAGGGTGGCGGCATTGAAGCCCTCCTTGCCATCCGCGACCTTGCTGACCACCACGGAACCGTCCGCGCCCGCATTGGTGGCGATCCAATACAGCGGCGCCCGCAGTGCGGTACGCACCGCCTCGACGCCGATGGCCTCGTCGCCGGAGAGCGAGTCGCGCAGTTCGACGAGCTTGGCGGCGGCGTGCACCAGGGCGGTGCCACCACCGGGCACGATGCCCTCGTCGACGGCGGCCTTGGCCGCGCTCACCGCGTCCTCCACCCGGTACTTGCGCTCCTTGAGCGCGGTCTCGGTGGCCGCACCGACCTTGATCACCGCGACACCACCGGCCAGCTTGGCCAGGCGCTCCTCGAGCTTCTCCCGATCCCAATCGGAATCGGTGGCCTCGATCTCGCGCCGCAGCTGCGCACCACGTGCAGCGATGTCCTCGGCAGTGCCGGCACCGTCGATGATCGTGGTGTCGTCCTTGGTAACGACCACGCGACGTGCCTTGCCGAGCACCTCGATGCCCGCCTCGCGCAGTGCGATGCCCAGATCCGGGTTGACCACGGTGCCCGCGGTGACAACGGCGAGATCGTCGAGGAACGCCTTGCGCCGGTCACCGAAGAACGGGGCCTTCACCGCAACGGCCTTGAGGGTCTTGCGGATCGAGTTGACCACCAGGGTGGACAGCGCCTCACCCTCGACGTCCTCGGCGATGATCAGCACCGGCTTGCCGGATTCGGCGATCTTCTCCAGCAACGGGAGCAGATCGGGCAGCGAGCTGATCTTCTCCCGGTTCAGCAGGATGTAGGCATCCTCGAGGATGGCCTGCTGGCTGTCGGCATCGGTGACGAAGTAGGGCGAGAGATAGCCCTTGTCGAACTGGACGCCCTCGGTGACGACGAGTTCGGTCTGCAGCGTCGAGGACTCCTCGACGGTGACGACACCGTCCTTGCCGACGGTGGTCAGCGCCTTGCCGACCATCTCGCCGATCTCCTCGTCGCGCGAGGAGACGGTGGCGACCTGCGCGATGGCCTGCTCACCGGAGACCGGGGTGGCCAGCGCGAGCAGCGCCTCGGAGACCGCGTCGGCGGCCTTGGCGATGCCCGAACCGACCACGATCGGATTCGCGCCGGCGGCAACGTTTTTCAGGCCCGCGCGCACCAGCGCCTGGGCCAGCACGGTCGCGGTGGTGGTGCCGTCACCCGCGACATCGTTGGTCTTGGTCGCGACGCTCTTGACCAGCTGCGCGCCGAGGTTCTCGAACGGATCCTCGAGGTCGATATCGCGCGCGATGGTGACGCCGTCGTTGGTCACCGTCGGGCCGCCGAAGGCCTTCGCGAGCACGACGTGGCGACCACGCGGCCCGAGGGTGACCTTCACCGCGTCGGCGAGCTTGTCGACGCCGCGTTCGAGAGCACGACGAGCGTTCTCGTCGAACTCGATCTGCTTTGCCATGTGTTTGTCAGCTCCTGTGTGTTCTGGGCCGAACGCACTCCGCCCCGGGTCGCGAAAGACACCGGGGCGGAACGCATGTGCCTATCGGCTACTTGGTGACGACGGCCAGGATGTCGCGCGCCGACAGGATGAGGTATTCCTCGCCCTGGTACTTGATCTCGGTGCCGCCGTACTTGCTGTAGATGACGACGTCGCCTTCCTTGACGTCGACCGGGATGCGGTCACCCTTGTCGGTGACGCGTCCGTCGCCGACGGCGATAACGGTGCCCTCCTGCGGCTTCTCCTTCGCCGTGTCGGGGATGACCAGGCCGGAGGCCGTCGTCGTCTCGGCCTCGTTGGCCTGGACGAGGATCTTGTCCTCGAGCGGCTTGATGTTCACGCTCGCCACGTTGAGCCCTCCACTTTCAGGGGATTTACGGTCGTCCGAAACTGTTGTCCCGGACCATCGGTATCGGTGTTGTATCGAGCGACACGCAAGCAGTCGCCGGCGGTCACTCGAACTCGACCCTGCGCATCAGCCCCGTCGTCGCGGGTGCCGGGACCCCTGCTCAGTAGTCGAACTGGCACACGCACATCACACAGTGCCGACTAGCACTCTATACATGAGAGTGCCAGCGCTCAAGGTTGGACTGTGCCAAAACCGTTGGTCCGGGCACCTCGTGTCGTTTTCCGACACGCATGCGACGCGCCACGCCCGGATGTCTGAGGGCTTCCCAAGACTTCGGCAAATCTGTAACGTTCGGATAACGGATTGTGACAGTATTGACGGCGGTCGTGCTCCGCTCGCCGTGATCGTCGGTGAAACCGCCACGTGGGGGGAGCACCAAGCGTCGCGAAACACCCAGTGCCACAGCACAATACCCGCTCCGCAAGAGCAAGATCAGCGTCAAATACCGAGCTCGAACCAGCGTCACAAACACCCAGCATTTTCCACAAGAAGCTTCACCAGAGGGCAAGACCACACGTGATCCACGGCCGTCCCAGCGACCCATCCGGACAATGGGTCGGCCCGGTCCCGCGTCCGGATCGCTCGCCATCCACGCGAGCAGTCCGGCTGTCCATTCGAGATGGTCGGCGACACCATGACCATCCGCTCGAAGGGAGGTGACATGCGAACATCCCTCGGCATATCGGCCGGTAACGAGGTCGTGTGCTCGGCACTGGTCGCTACCGCGTCCAACGGCGCGCAGAGTTTCGACTATCGAGTGGTTTCCGCGGACGCGGCCCACTCCGATCTCGGCGATCTCGTCGCGTCCTCGATCGAGCTGATGACGACCCAACTTCCGACCACACAGCTCTCCTATGACGTGGCCTTTCCGGCGCATCCGGTCGGTGCGCGCTTCGCCGGTGCGAAATCGCTCGGTACCGGTTCCGCCGGTCGCCCGCCCACCAGCGTCGCGGTCGCCTACCGCAGTAAAGAGCAGGCACAGGTGATCCGGTCGGCCACCGGCAAACAGCGCGATCTGCGGCTGGTGCCGGAAGGTACTGCGGCACTGACGTATTTGCGGCACACCGGACTCGTGGACCGCTACGACACGGTTGCCGTCGTCGATCTCGGCGCGACCGGTCTCAGCGTCACCGTCGCCGATCAAGCCGACTCCACCATCCTGCGCACCGAGCGCACCGCGGCGGTCAGCGGCAACGCGATCGATGAGCTGATCTATCACCACCTCGTCGATCTGCACTACGCCCGGCGCGGCACCAGGCCCAACCGCGGCATGCTTACCAACCGCGGCCGCGCCGCCAAGGAACACCTGTCGATCGCGCCCGCCGTGACCATCGACCACGTCGCGGGGCAGCCACTCAAGCTGACCAGGGCCGACTTCGAGGAACTGATCTCGGATCTGCTGCGCGAGACCGCCGTCTTCGTCGCCGCGGTCTTCGCGCGGGCGCCCAGGTTCCCGCAGGCCGTCATCGTGATCGGCGGCGGAGCCAATATTCCCGCGGTCCTGTCCACCCTCCAACACGAGCTGGACATCCCGGTGCACACCATCGACGATCCGGAGGCGGTGATCGCGAAAGGTGCCGCGCTGGTGGCGGATTCGGTGCAGCCGTCGGTATTCCCGGTGGTCGGTGCCGCAGACGCGCCGGTAGGGACCTTCACCAAGGTCGCCGGCACGCTGGCAGGTGCGATCGTGGTGGTCGGGCTGGTCATCGGCTACGGGGTGAAGACCTTCGCGCCGGCCGGGGACGACGAGATCTCTCCCGCGGGCACCACCAGTAGTGCCCAACTACCTACGGCGCCGGTGACGGTCGTGCCGCCGACCGGTGCGGGCGCTTCGATCACCGGCCCGAACCGAGAGAGCACCAACCGGCCCTCCGGTGCCAGTATCCCCTCGCTCACCCCGGACCGAAGCCAACCATCCACCTCGGCCGCCCCATCGCCCGCCGCGACCAGCCCGTCCGCGCCGACGCTGCGCCCGGATCCGAACCTGCCGCCGATCCCGTTCCCGGAGTTGCTCGGGCCGCTGTTCGGAAATCCGAACACGACAGGCGTGGGATCCTCGGTGCCGGACCGCACTCCGGCTTCATCGGCGACGCCATCGCAAACACCTGCGCAACCCCGGATTCCGTTCCCGCCCAGGGGCAATTCGGGGTCGAGTGCGGGGCAGCTGGTTGCGCCTCACCACTGAGGTCCATTGTGAGGGGCTGGGGCCGGAGGGGTGAGGGTGATAGCCGGGTCAGCCAGGGGCAGAAGCCCGAGGGGAGAAGGCGACACCCAGATCAGCCAGAGGCACAAGCCCGAGACGAGAAAGCGACACCCAGATCAGCCAGAGGCACAAGCCCGAGACGAGAAAGCGACACCCAGATCAGCCAGAGGCACAAGCCCGAGACGAGAAAGCGACAGCCGGTAGCCGGGCCGGAGGGGTGCGGGTAGTCAGGTGCAGGCGGCACCGATCCCAAAGGCAGGCAGCCCCCATCGTGCGAGCAAACGCCACCAAGCACAAGAGCAACCGCACCACCGCGAGACCCAGACAACAAGCGAGCGCCCACCCCCTAGCCCCCACACCGCAAATCCCACCAAACAACACACAAGTCCGAGCACCAGCCCCGGCTCGCCGTTGGACAAGTGATCAGGGGGAAACTATGGCGGCAAAGCGCGAGAAACACCCGCAGCCATGTCCACCTGATCTTGATCGCAGTTAGTTGACTTGGCTGATGGAGACGGGGAGGCCGGGGTCGGTGGCGACGGTCAGGGCGGAGGGGGGTGCGCCGCCTGTGATTACGTGGGCGCCTAGGGCGGCGATCATTACGCCGTTGTCGGTGCACAGGCGAGGTTTGGGGACACGGAGGCGCAATCCGGCTGCGGCGCAGCGATCTTCGGCCATCGAGCGGATTCGGGAGTTGGCGGTGGCGCCGCCGCCGAGGACGATCGTCTCGACGCCGACGTCCTTTGCCGCGCGCACGGCCTTCATGGTGAGTACGTCGGCGACCGACTCCTGGAAGGATGCGGCGATATCCGGGATCGGCAGTTCGTCGGCGGTGAAGCCATTGCGCTGGGCCGCCTCGACGTAGCGGGCGACGGCGGTTTTGAGGCCGGAGAAGGAGAAGTCGTAGCGGGGGTCGCGCGGGCCGGTCATGCCGCGGGGGAAGGCGATAGCGTTCGGATCGCCGTGTGCCGCAGCGGCATCCAGCGCGGGTCCGCCGGGGAAGCCGAGGCCGAGCAGCCGGGCGACCTTGTCGAAGGCTTCGCCCGCCGCGTCGTCGACGGTGCTGCCGAGTTCGACGATCGGCTCGGAAAGATCCGTGACGTGCAGTAGATGCGTGTGACCGCCGGAGACCAGCAGTGCGACGCACGGCGGCATCGGGCCGTGTTCCAGGGTGTCCACCGCGACGTGTCCGCCGAGATGGTTCAGGGCGTAGAACGGCACATCCCACGCTGCCGCATAGGCTTTCGCGGCCGCGACGCCGACCAGCAGCGCACCGGCGAGTCCTGGGCCGATGGTCACCGCGAGCGCATCGGGCTTGCTGATGCCCGCGGCGGCCAGCGCCCGGCGCATCGCGGGCACGATGGCCTCGAGGTGTGCGCGCGAGGCGATCTCGGGGACCACGCCGCCGAAGCGGGCGTGCTGTTCGACGCTGGAGGCGACCTCGTCGGCGAGCAGTTCGCAGCTGCCGTCGGGGTGTCGGCGCACTATGCCGACTCCTGTTTCGTCGCAGGAGCTTTCGATGCCCATGACGATCACGACAGCACCCCGTTCGGTTGTGCCGTTTCGCCCGGCTGCGGGCCCCAGGTCGGGTTCGCGGCGGTAAGTTCCGGTCGGCGCATGGTGTAGGCGTCGGCGCCGCTGGGATGGTAGTAGTTCTTGCGCAGGCCGATGATGTGGAAGCCGTGCTTGGCATAGAGCGCGATGGCGGGGGCGTTATCGGTGCGGACCTCGAGGAAGACCGGCCCGCCGCGCTTGCCGGCCTCGGCCAGCAGCGCCTCCAGCAGCATCGTGCCGACGCCGCGGCGGTGGCAGCCGGGATCGACGCCGATGGTGTGCACCTCGGCCTCGGGATGTTCGGCATCACCGAGCAGCGCGATACCCGCATAGCCGACCATGCCGGCCTCGTCGCGCGCGACGATATAGCGGTTGTGCGGTCCGGCCAGTTCCGAGCGGAAGGACACCGCCTGCCACGGATCGTCCTCCGGGAACAACAACTGCTCGAGTTCGACGCAACGCTCGATATCCGCGACGTTCATCGGCTCGATGCGCGGCGCCTGTTGGGGAGACCCCAACACCTCCCGAGCTGCGGGGTTTCGCCCCTCGGACCTCCGGTCGGGCTCCACGGCCGTCACGCTCCCGTCCGGTCGAGCGTGCGGTAGCTCCGTTCGACCGCGTCCGGTCTGCGCAAGTACAGCGGGATCAACGGTTCCGGCACGGCACGCGCCAGCAGTTCGGGCGCCGCGACCCGGACCAGACCGGCGGGTGACGGGGTCTCGGCCGGCAGCACCGGCAGGTCGAACAGGTCGACGTGCGAGGCGGATCCGGCGATCATGGTGGCCTGCACGGGATCCAGGTCACCGGGCTTGCTCACCTCCGGACCTGCGATGCGATATCCGTCACGGTAGCGGGCCCAGTACACCTCGCGGCGGCGCGCGTCGGTGACCACGAGCAGTTCGCTCTCGGGCGTGATGTCCGGCAGCAATGAGGGTTCGAGGACAGCGTCGGCGGCGATCGCGTCGAGACTGCACACACCGTAGACCGGGACGCCGAGCGCATCCCCGAAGGCGGCGGCGGTCGCCATGCCGACCCGGAGTCCGGTGAACGGACCCGGCCCGATGCCGACCACGACGGCCTCGATATCGGCCCTGGAACGATCTGCCTCCGAGAGGCATTCGAGGATTTGTGGGGTGAGTACCTCGGCATGGGCGCGAGCGTCGACCCGGACGCGAGCGGCGACGGTGTGCAGCCGCGCCGGGGCGACGGTACCGGGTGCGGCCTGCTCCAGTTCCACCAATCCCGCTGTCACGGCGGGTGTCGCGGTGTCGACGGCTAGTACAAGCATGATTGACCCAACGATACCGGGTGGTACCTGCGCGCGGCGCGGAGCTACTCGTAGTTACGGCACCCGCAGCATAGGCCATCTCCGCGATCTAACCGACCCATTCCCAGATCGCGGTGCGGACTTCGGAATTCGGTTCGCGCGAGAGCAACACGTACAGGTGCCGCTCGGCGAGGTGTTCCACAACACCCTTGCCCCACTCCACCACCACGACCGCCTGATGCAGATCGGTATCGAGATCCAGGGCGTCCAGTTCGTCCAGATCACCCGCAAGTCGATAGGCGTCCACATGCACCAGCGGTACCGGCACGGCGCCCTCGCGCTGTCCGGCCCGATGCTGGCGGGCAATGATGAAGGTCGGCGAGCTGACCCGACCCTGCACACCGAGGCCCTCGGCGATACCGCGAGTCAGTGCGGTCTTGCCCGCGCCGAGCGGTCCGTCGAGCACCACCAGATCACCCGCGCCGAGTCCCGCGGCGAGTTCGCGACCGAAGGCCTCGGTGTCGTCGACCGTGGGCAGAATCCGTTGCTGCCGTTCAGCCACCGGCGACCTCCGCGGTTGATGGGGTGTCTTCGATCACTCCCGCGCGCACGAGCAGCCGGTCGAGTGCGGCGTTGACGATATCCGGGAACTGCAAATGCGCCATATGCGCGGCGTCCTCGAGTCGGAAGAGTTCGCTATCGGGCAGTTCACGTGCCAGCGCCCGGGAATTGCGGAACGGGATGACCACATCGTGCGCGCCGCCGAGCACCAGCACCGGCAGGCCCGCGAGCGTCGGTAGTGCCGCCGATTCGTCGTGCAATTCGATGGCCTTCAGGAATTTCACGATCGTTTCGACCGGCGTGCGGTCGATCATGAGCGTGGTGAAGCGCGAGAGAGTGGGGCTCACGGGCCCGTGAAACGAGCTGACGTGCAGTATCGGCGTGATCACCTGCCGGACGGTGTTGCGCCCGACCTGCACCAATGCGGGCGCGGTATGCACGGCCAAACGGAAACCGTCGACCGCCGGATTGCGCAGCAGCTGCGCGATGCCCGCCGAGGTGACCTCCGCCGCCGCGGTCGAAAGCAGACCGACCCCGATCACCCGTGCCGCGAACAACTCCGGGAACTGCGCGGCGGCCGCAAGCACGGCCATGCCGCCGAGCGAATGACCGACCAGGACCACCGGCCCCGTCGGGGCGGTCGCCTCGATAACGGCGGCCAGATCGCGACCGAGTTGGGCAACGGTGCAGCTGCCGGCGGTCGGCGTGCCGGAGCGACCGTGGCCGCGCAGATCGAAAAAGACCAGCCGAGCGCTTGTGCCCCAACGTTTTTCCAGATCACGGCGCTGGAAGTGGTAGGACTCCATGGTGTTGCAGAAGCCGTGCACGAAGATCACGGTGACCGGTGCGTCGGGTGGGCCGCATTCCCGGGTGGCAAGGCGCACACCGTCTTCGGTGAGCACCGCACCGGACCGGTCCTCGTCGAGCAGATCGAAGTTCTCGTCGCGGTATTCGTCGGTGCGGGCGGGCCAGAGCACGCGGGCGCCGACGCGGCGCAAGGCATGGGCACCAGCAAGCGCGCCGACCACACCGGCGGTGGCGAGTCCGCCGCGGACGACCATCCTCATCGAATTCCCCCTACGTGGCGGCGCACCACTCGGCCGTGTGGCGCGCACACGATCTCATAGTGGATGGTGCCGAGCAGATCGGCCCAGTCCTGGGCGCGCGGTTGGTCCGCGCCGAACAGAATCGCGGTGTCGCCCTCGGTGACGCCCACGGCATTGTCGCCGAGATCGACGATGAATTGGTCCATGCAGACGCGACCGACATTGGGACGCAACCCCCCGCCGAGCCACACCGCGAAGCGGTTGCTCATCGGGCGGAACACGCCGTCGGCGTATCCGGCGGGGATGAGGGCGACAGTGGTGTCGTGCGGAGCAACCCACTGGTGGCCGTAGGAGATGCCCTCGCCCGCGGCGACGTGCTTGACCAGGGCGACGCGCGCTTGGAAGGTCATCGCGGGGCGCAGGCCGAACTCGCCGAGTTCGGGTATCGGAGTCAGGCCGTACATCGCGATACCGGGCCGAACCATATCGAAGGCCAGATCTGGACGGGTGAGCGTCGCGGCCGAGTTCGCGAGGTGGACCAACTCCGGTTCGAGGCCGTACTCCTTGGCGGCGGCGATGGCCTCGACGAATCGGTCGCGCTGGACGTCGAGGAAGGGGTGTTCCGGCTCGTCGGCGTGTGCGAGGTGGGAGAAGATCGCGCGGAACCGCACCACGCGTTCGTCCACCAGCGTGCGCAGGGCCGCGAGCACCGCCGGGTACTCGAGCGATGCGATGCCATTGCGGTTGAGACCGGTGTCCACCTTGAGCGAGATGACGGCGGTCCGGCCGGCGGCGCGCGTCGCGGCCTCGACCGCATGCAGGTGTTCCAGGGACGAGATGCCGATCTCGATATCGTGCTCGATCGCGGCGCCGAAGTCGGCATCGGAGTTATTGAGCCAGCACAGGATGGGGGCGGTGATTCCGGCGGCGCGCAATTGCACCGCCTCGGCGACCGTGGTGACCCCGAGTTCCGCCGCACCGGCCGCCAGCGCCGCCCGCCCGACCTCGACGGCGCCGTGGTTGTAGCCGTCGGCCTTCACCACCGCCATCACCGCCGCATCCCCCGCATATGCACGCAGGATCCGCACGTTGTGGGCAATGGCATCCAGATCGATAACCGTCTCCACTTGCGCCTCCACGCTTACTGATCCTGCCATTCGGCGTCCGGCCCGCGCGAGGGCGTCGGTCTACGGGGCGGCGAGGGCGCGCAGTACGCGGATGGCGGGGCGCAGATGGGCGAGAACCGGGGTCCGGCGGACGGGCGGATTTCGTGCGCGGCGAGGGCCCCGGATTATGGGGCCGCGAGGACGCGCAGCACGCAAAGCGCAGACGGACAAGAAGCCGGGTCGCCGAGGAGGGGCGGATTTCGTGCGCGACGAAGCCCCGGATTACAAGACCGCAAGGACGCGCAACACGCAAAGCGCAGATGGACAAGAAGCCGGGTCGCCGAGGAGGGGCGGATTTCGTGGGCGGCGGGGCCCACGGTTCACGAGACTGCGAGGGCGCGCAGTACGCGGATGGCGGGGCGCAGATGGGCGAGGAGCGGGGTTGCCGAGATGGGAGCGGCGGACGGGTGGTTTTCGTGCGCGGCGAGGTTGGCGGCGAGGGCGTGGACGCGGGCGGCGGCGGCCGCGGACCAGGCGGGGTTGTGACCTGCGGCAAGGAGAGCGCCGATAATGCCGGAGAGGACGTCGCCCGCCCCGGCGGTGGCGGCCCAGGAGCCACCTGCCTCATTGACGAATACGGGGCGATCCGGGCTGGCGACGAGGGTGGCTCGCCCCTTGAGCAGGACGGTGAGTTGCCAGGATTCGGCGAGGTCGCGGACCGCGGCTACCCGATCCTGGCCGACCTCGTGCCCGGTCAGGCGGGCGAATTCGCCTGCGTGCGGGGTCAATACGGTGGGGGCGGCGCGGCCGCGGACCAGGTCGGGATCGGCGGCCAGCAGGGTGAGGCCATCCGCGTCGACGACGACGGGAAGATCGGTGGCGAGGATTTCGGCGAGTCGCTTGTTGGCGTCGCTGTCGGTGCCCGCGCCAGGGCCGAATACCCAGGACTGGACGCGACCGGTAGACGAGATGGTCTGGGCGGCAATGACTTCGGGGAAATGATCGAGGACATCGGCCGCGCCGGTTCCCGCGTAGCGGACCATACCGGAAGTGGCCGCGACGGCGGCACCGGTGGCCAGTACAGCGGCGCCAGGATAGGTCGCGCTGCCCGCACAGATGCCGGTGACGCCCTGAGTGTATTTGTCGTCGGTGGGCCCCGGTGTCGGCCACCGCGCACCGATCCCCGCTGGTTCCAGCGCCGCGAGACTCGGTTCGGGTAGCCGTAAACCGATGGGCACCAATTCGATTCTGCCGCAGTACGATGCCGCCAGCGCATGCACCGGCTTGTATGCGCCGAACGCGACCGTGACCTCGGCGCGGACGGCAGGACCGGTCACCGCGCCGGTATCCGGATCGACGCCGCTCGGCAGATCGGCGGCGATGATCGGAGCATGCAGAGCGGCAACGATTTCCGCGGCCAGCGGGCGCAGTGGACCATGGCCCGAGATGCCGACGATGCCATCGATCACCAGATCAGGTGCACCTGAGTCCAGCATTGGTACGCCATGGCTCGATCCGGCATCACCCGACCCGGCTGAGCTCGCGGCGCGCGCATACGACACCTCCGACGCGGTTCGGATCCGACCACCTGCCTTGCGCAGCGCGGCAAGGCCCTTCGCGTGGGCGCGTTCCGGATTCAGTAGCACCGCGGTCACGGCGACGCCGCGGCGGCGCAGCATTGATCCGGCCCAGAGCACGTCACCGCCGTTATCGCCGGAGCCGACGAGCAGCAACACCGATCTGCCCGCGATGCCGCCGGTCCGCGCACGCAACTCGCTCGCGACCACGGTTGCCAATCCGTAGGCCGCCCGATGCATAGGCGTGCCCTCGGGGACACGGGTGAACAGCTCGGCCTCGGCCGCGCGCACTTCATCGACGGTGAAATAGCCCCGCTGGCTGGACATGAACGCTCGCCTCCACTGCGTCGATCGGGCACTGCGGTTCCACTGGTGCGGGATACGCCGAAGCGACAACGCCGTGGCGCCGCGCGGGCCCGCACGGTCAGCAGACTACGCTTGGCCGTCATGCCGATGGTGCGCCGCGCGATGTCCACCCGGATCGCAACCGGATTCGTCCTGGCTGCGACGCTAGTGCTGCCAGGGTGCGGCTCCGGCGATACGCACTCGACCACGGCATCGACCACGGCAAAGGTCGCCCAGGCCACGACCGCCAAGTCCGGCGATTCGAAAGCTGCCGCCGTCACCATCGACGTCACGGAGATGAAGTTCGCTCCCGCCGATGTCACCGTCAAGGTCGGCGAGACCGTGACCTGGAAGTTCAAGGACTCCGTCCCGCACACTGTGCAGGGCATCGGCGATAAGGCCATGGGCATCAACAGCCCGATCTTCGACAGGGGCGAATGGAGCTACACCTTCATCGCCCCCGGCACCTATCGCTACCTGTGCTCCCTGCATCCCCAGATGCGCGGCACTGTCACCGTCCAGTAGCCGGACCCGATCACGCTCAACTCCCGCACAGCGCATCGGCATCGACTGCCCGTCACGGCACTCGCTCCGAGACGAGCGCGGCCCAGGCATCGCGCCGATCAACCGGTTGCCCCCATCCTCGGCCGCGAGATTGCGGACCATGTGATCAGCCGAACCAGCGGTATCAACGCGTCGAGGCTGCGCATGAAGAGGTCACCGAAGACCATCGTGTGGTCGTTGCGTATCGGCGGTAGCAGCTGGAACCGTCGATAATTTCCGAGGTCGCGTCGCAGCACGCACTCGATCAGCATCGAGTCCGAGCGCGGCATCGCAGCGCATCGACCGGCACATCATTCTCGGCGGCCCGCGAAATTCGAACCACCTGCCTGCATCGCAGCGCACACGATCTGCATCCCGGGCCGAGCCGCGGCCAGGCCGTCCCGCCGATCACTCGTGCACCGAATGCGGCGCTACGCCTGCGGGATTCGGGCGGCGTTGGTGTTCATCGCCTCGACGGCGGCGACGAGAGGTGCCAGTTCGGGGTCGGCGGCGGCCTGGCCCAGGGCACTGGACAGCGCGGCGTCGTGGGTGGGGCGGGCGCGGGTCAGTAGTTCCAGGCCCGCGGGGGTGACGTCGGTGTAGATGCCGCGGCGGTCGTCGGGGCAGAGGTAGCGCTGCAGCAGGCCGCGGTCCTCGAGGCGGGTGACCAGGCGGGTCGTCGCGCTCTGGCTGAGCACCACGGCTTCGGCGACCTGGTTCATCCGCAGGTGCCCGCCTGGTCCGTCGTGCTGGCGGCTGAGCACGACGAGCAGCGAAAACTCGCGCACGCTCAACTCGTGACCGGATTGCAGAGCGCGTTCGATATGCGCCTCGATCCGATCGTGCAGCAGCGACAGTGCGTACCAACCATCGGCCAGGCCGGTCAGGGCGGCATCCGCGGTCATGGCGTTCCTTCTGCGTCGGGGCTCGTCCCTCCAGAATAGATGAACCCCGCAATAGCCAGCGTTTGCAATTAATACGCGTCTGCAATTATTGTTGGCGCTTGTAAAGCTCCGGCGCAACATCACGTGGAGGCTCATGCCCATGCCACTCGCACTACTCGCCCTGACACTCGGGGCCTTCGGAATCGGCACCACCGAATTCGTCGTCGTCGGACTGCTGCCCGACATCGCCGACACCTACACCGTGTCGATCCCCACCGCGGGTCTGCTGGTCACCGGGTACGCACTCGGCGTGCTGGTCGGCGCGCCGATCATGACCGGGCTCGGCACCCGGGTATCACGCAAGCGCATGCTGCTCATCAGCTTGTCGCTACTGATCACGGGCAACGTATTGTCCGCGCTGGCACCGACTTTCGGCCTCATGCTGACCGGACGCATCGTCGCCTCGCTCGCGCACGGCGCCTTCTTCGGCATCGGATCCGTGGTCGCCGGACATCTGGTCGGTCCGGACCGCAAGGCCGGTGCGATCGCGATGATGTTCACCGGACTCACCGTCGCGACCATCATCGGCGTGCCGTTGGGCACACTGCTCGGTCAGCAGTTCGGTTGGCGGCTCACCTTCCTGCTCGTCGCGCTGGTCGGCCTGGCCGGTCTGGTCGGCGTTGCCGTGCTGGTGCCCGAACAGTCCGCGCCACACGACGCGCGCCTGCGTCACGAACTCGCCGTCCTCACCAACCCGCAGGTGCTGCTCGCGATGGCCATGACCGTGCTCGGCTTCGGCGGCGTCTTCGCGGCGATCACCTATCTGGCGCCGATGATGACCGAGGTCACCGGCTATGCGGAGAGTTCGGTCACCTGGCTGCTGGTCCTGTTCGGCATCGGCTTCTTCCTCGGCAACCTGATCGGCGGCAAATTCGCCGACCGGCATCTCATGCCGATGCTCTACACCACCCTCGGCGGCCTCGCACTGGTACTCGCACTGTTCACGCTTACCGCGCACAACAAGGTCGCGGCCGCCATTACCGTCGTCCTGATCGGCGCCCTCGGCTTCGCGACCGTCCCGCCGCTGCAGAAGCGCGTCCTCGACCAGGCAGGCAACGCTCCGACCCTGGCATCGGCCCTCAATATCGGCGCATTCAACCTCGGCAACGCGGTCTCCGCGTGGCTCGGCGGCGTCGTCATCGCCGCAGGCTACGGGTACACCTCACCCAACTGGGTCGGGGTGATCCTGGTTGTGAGTGCGCTGGGGCTGGCGGTCCTGTCGGGCAATCTCGAACGTCGCGGCGTCGAAATGTCAAGCGAGACAAGCGAAACCCTGGTCGGTGCTGGGCGGCCCTGAAGATATGGTAACCGGTGGCGCTGCATCACTCACCAAGCTGCCCCTGTCGGGCAAACGACGGCGCCCTCCGGTCGGCACATGGCTACGGCAGGCAAGCGGCGAGAAGGATCCAGCATCTGGCATCGTCGCCGACCGCATCCTCGACCACGCCGGAGTCCTAGTGCGGCCGGTCGCGATCATTTTTTGATCGATCGCCGCCGCTCCCAGCGTTGCCAAGAGAAACGGCATACGAACGCGCGACGTTTCATACTCGCCTCGTTCGACGATCGATCGGGTCCAGGTGCTATTCGACGGTGACGGACTTGGCCAGGTTGCGCGGCTTGTCGATGTCGTACCCACGCGCCTGAGCCACTTCGGCGGCGAAGATCTGCAGCGGAACGGTCGACAGCAGCGGCTGGAAAAGCGTTGGCGCCGATGGGATCTCGATGAGATCATCGGCGAACGGGCGCACCGTATCGTCGCCCTCCTCGGCGATCACGATGGTGCGGGCGCCGCGGGCCTGGATCTCGCGGATATTGCTGAGCAGCTTCGAATGCAGTACCGCACGCCCCTTGGGTGAGGGCATGACGACGATCACCGGCAGTCCCTGCTCGATCAGCGCGATCGGACCGTGTTTGAGCTCACCCGCCGCGAATCCCTCGGCGTGCATGTACGCGAGTTCCTTGAGTTTGAGCGCACCTTCCAGCGCCACCGGATAGCCGACGTGGCGGCCGAGGAACAGCACGGTCGGCACCTGCGCCAGTTCCCTGGCAATCGCGCGCACCTGCGGCGCGGTCTCCAGCACCTGCTGCACCAGCTGCGGCATCGCCTCGAGTTCGGCGAACTCGCGCGCCACCTCATCCGGATACTTGGTGCCGCGAGCCTGCGCCAAGGCCAGACCGACCAGGTAGTTCGCGGCCACCTGGGCCAAGAACGCCTTGGTGGACGCGACACCGATCTCCGGTCCGGTTCTGGTGTAGAGCACCGCATCGGACTCGCGCGGAATCTGCGCGCCATTGGTATTGCAGATGGCGAGCACGCGCGCCTTCTGCTCCTTCGCGTGCCGCACCGCCTCGAGCGTGTCGGCGGTCTCACCCGACTGCGAAATCGCCACCACCAGCGTCGACCGGTCCAAAACCGGGTCGCGGTAGCGGAATTCGCTGGCCAGCTCGACCTCTACGGGCAGCCGCGTCCAGTGCTCGATCGCGTACTTGGCCAACAGTCCGGCGTGGTAGGAGCTGCCGCAGGCGACGACGAATACCTTGTCGAAGTCGCGCAGTTCCTGATCGGCGAGGCGCTGCTCGTCCAGCACGATCCGGCCACCGGCCTCGTCGTGGGTGAAGTGGCCGATCAGCGTGTCGGCGACCCCGGCGGGCTGCTCCTCGATCTCCTTCAACATGAAGAAGTCGTGCCCGCCCTTCTCGGCGGCGGCCAGATCCCAGTCGATGGTGAACGGGCGGGTCCGCGCCAGTGCGTCGTTGCCCGCGAAATCGGTGACCGTGTAGCTGTCGGCGGTGATCACCACGGCCTGGTCCTGGCCGAGTTCGACGGCCTCGCGGGTGTGCTCGATGAATGCGGTGACATCGGAGGCGATGAACATCTCGCCCTTGCCGACCCCGACGACAAGCGGCGTCGAGCGGCGCGCCGCGACAATGACGTCCGGGTGGTCGGCATGGCTGAAGACCAGCGTGAACGCACCCTCCAGCCGACGCAGCACGGCCAGCGCGCTCGCCGCGAAGTCACCCGCGGTCGGGCCTTCGGTGTATGCGCGCGCCACCAGGTGCACGGCGACCTCGGTGTCGGTATCACTGCTCAGCTCGACGCCGGCGTCCTCCAACTCCCGGCGCAGCGGCGCGAAGTTCTCGATGATGCCGTTGTGCACGACAGCCACCTTGTTGGTGGTGTCGCGGTGCGGATGGGCGTTGCGGTCGGTCGGCGCGCCGTGGGTCGCCCAGCGGGTGTGTCCCATACCGGTCGTGCCCGCGAAACGGTCGGTCCCGATTTCGGTGAGTTCGGCCTCGAGGTTGGCCAGTTTGCCCGCTTTACGTTCCACGGCCAACACGCCCGCGCCATCCAGGATCGCGACGCCCGCCGAGTCGTATCCGCGATATTCCATGCGGCGCAACGCGTCAACGACAACGCCGAGGGCGTCTCGGTACCCGACGTACCCCACGATTCCGCACATGGCTCACCAGAGTACTTATCGGATAACGTTCACGTCGTGTCGGCGTCTGTGAAATCACTTCTGAGCACCCTGACCAGCCGGGGGCCCCACCGCGTACTGCGCGGCAACCTCGCCATCGCCGGTCAGCCCGGCGTGGTGTTCACGCCGGAGTCCGGACTGAATCTACCCGCGGTCGCCTTCGGCCACGGCTGGCTGACCAGCGCCGCCAACTATCGCGCCACCCTCGAACACCTGGCGTCCTGGGGGTTTGTGGCCGCGGCCCCCGATACCGAGCGCGGGCCGATTCCATCACACCTCGGGTTGGCCACCGATCTGCTCACCACGCTGGATATCTGCACCAGCGTCCGGCTCGGCGACGGTGCGATCAGCGTGCATCCGGACCGGCTGGCGCTGGCTGGGCACGGCATGGGGGCGGGTGCCGCGGTCATCGCCGCCGGACAGCGTCGCGTAGCCGCGGTCGCCGCCCTCTACCCCGCGCCGACCGCGCCGACCGCCGAGACCATCGCGCCCGATATCGACACGCCCGTGTTGGTATTGGCGGGAGCCGCCGATATCGAGTCGGTCAGCTCGAATGCGATCCCGCTGGCCGCCGCATGGGCCGGGCCAGCTGTTCTGCGCGCGGTCGACGGCGCGTCGCACAACGGCATTATCGAGGGGCGTCGCGCACTGGCCGCGTTGGGCGCGGCCAAGCATGAGGCCAAGACCGCGCGGACGACGCGGGCACTGCTCACCGGATATCTGCTGCACACACTGCAGCGCGACAAGACGTATGCCGCGTTTTCCGATCCGGATGCGGTTATCCCGCACACCACCGTTGTCGATCCGGAAGCGCCGCGCGAGGAGGAGCGCCCGAAGGTCTCGGTGTTGCAGCTCGCGCAACTGTTGCGCAAATAGCGGGATCGCGGCCGGTCAGGGCCGCAATCCAGCCAGCGCGAGTTCGATGAATCGGCGCCAATCGCCGAAACCGTCGCGGCTGATCGTGGCGACCGCGCCGACGAGCATATAGAGGTCGGCGACGGTCGCATCCGCGCGAATGCTGCCGTCGGCGCGGCCTCTGGCCAGTAGTTCCGCACCGAGTTCGGCCAGATCGTCGCGGACGGTGCCGCGCGGTTCGGTGTCACCGAGGACCGATTCGATGGTGCCCGAGAGCGCACGCCCGTGCTCGTGCACTTCGGCGACATGGCTGAGGAAACCGGCCAGCGCCTGCCTGGTATCCGGATTCGGCAGGCAGGCGCGACGTACATGCTCGAGAATCCCGGCGAAGCGCTGTTCGGCGGCCGCCTCGATCAGGGCGCGGCGGGTCGGGAAGTGGCGATAGATGGTGCCGACCCCGACCCCTGCCGCGCGCGCCACATCGGCCATCTGCACCTCGTCACCGCGTTCGGTGAACAGCGCCACCGCGGTGGCGAGGACTTGGTCGCGGTTGCGCGCGGCGTCGGTGCGGAGTTTGCGGGCGTTCGGGTCGGTCATCGATCTCCCATATCTGCTGGCCGGTCGTAGGTTAGACGGGAATCGGTCGGCGAGTGCGCTCGACGACGATCGCGGCCGCCAAGGCGATCAGCATTACCAAAGCGATGAACAGTTGCGGGTCCATGCCGATGACCTCGGTGGCGTCGGCCGCATGTTCCGGATCCTGCGCGGCGGTGCCGGGGAAGAGCAGGGCGCCGAACATGGCCAGCCAGGTGACCGACCCGAGTGCGGCGGCCAGGAAGAACTGCGCGCGAAGGCTTCCGGTGCGCTGCCACAGGACAACCAGTCCGATCGCACCGATGAGTGTGCCCATGCCGATGTATTGGGCATCGTGGAATTTGGCATGCGGGGGCCAGGCGGGGTTGTGCAGGTGGAGATCGGCGATATCGGGGATGACCAGGTCGGCCAGGAGGGGGCCGATGAGGGTGTTGAGGAGGACGGCGCCGACGAGGATTCGCGGGAGGGTCCAGTGGGTCGGGATGGGCATGGGAGTCCAATCGGTCAGCTTGATGAACCGGAATCCGATTCCGATTCCGATTAGACGGTAACGCTGTGGGCGGTGAACTGTCAACGGGCCGTTTGCATTCCGGGAGTTCGACGGGTTTTCCGCGCGGGCCGCGGACCAGTGGGAACTCGGTTGTGAGCCGCTTGCATGGTGGTCGACCGCTGGGTACGGTCGATCCAGCTGAATAGGGGGCGGGGAGCCGGTCCGGCCCTGTTCGATGTCATCGACATCCGGCGACCGGGAGGACCACATGGTCAGCAGGGGGAAGCTCGTGGTCGGTTCTGTGTTCGCGGTTGGGGTCGTGGTGTTGGCCGAGAAGGTTGTGCCCAGCCTGCCTGCCAAATGCCTGACCACCGCTGCGTGAAGCGAACTGGGAGGGGAGCGAAATGGCAAACGATGACCGGTGTCGACACCGACCAGGCAACCCACTACAAGGACCTGGAAGCGAACCTGCCGCAGCGGGCTCCGGCGCCGCCGAAGATCTTCGCCTGGCCAGGTCTGTAGGGAAAGGGTGATCCATTGTCAGGCAATGAGCCCACCAGAATTCCCCCGAACGGGGAGAACGTATTCCACTGGGAACGTACCGAAATCGAGGAAGCGTTCAAGCCGCTGGATCCCAAAGACACCCACAACGCGGCGATGACCTACTCCAACGTCGCCACTCAATGGGACCAGGGACTGGAGACCTTCGCCCGTTCCGTCCAAGGCTCCATCGCTGAGGCTTGGGAAGGCTCAGCCGCTGATAAAGCCAAAGACGCGATCAACCGCTACGTCACCAGTGCCCATGAGCTGACTCCACTGATCACGCAGATGTCCAATGACATGGAAGCTGCAGCCGACGGAGTCCGCAACGTAGCCAACGGAATTCCGGAAGCCAACCACCACTCCTGGACCGCGAACGTGTGGCCGCCCCGCGCCCACGAGGAGGAGAACACCAAGAACGAGGCGACCGCGGGCGCCCGCAATGCCATGCTCACGAACTACGTGAACAAATTCGCCGAATTCGATGGACGAGTCCCTGTGCTGCCCACCGCACTCGACCCGACCAATCCCCTCGACATCTCCGGACCGATCAAATCCGGAGGCGACGATCCGGGATCCTCCGGCCCCGGCGGAACCTCCGGCACCTCCGGCGGCCCGACAACTCCGAACAGCGGGACTTCCGAGGATACCGAACCTGACGAAAAGTCCACCGGGGAACCCACGGACACGAATCCTTCCGATACGACCACGAACTCGACCAACCCGACGTCCACCACACCGACTACGACGACACCGAGCACGACAACCGCAACAACGCCGAGCACCACGACAACCCCGAGTTCCACACCGACCGGAATGGGCTCGCCGAGCTCGCCCGGTAGTTCCACACCGACGACGCCGAGTCCCGGCCGTACCGTATCCGGCATCCCCGGCACGACTACGACCAATCCCGCTGCGGCCGCCGTCACCACGTCCAGCTCGACCGGACGCAGCGGCATGGGGATGGGCGGTATGGGCGCCGGTGCCGGACGCGGCAAATCCGATGAGGACAGCACCCATCAGAGACCGGACTACCTCATCAATGCCGCCAATACCGAAGAACTGCTCGGCGAAACCGCGAAGACCGTCGAAGGCGGGGTGATCGGTGAAAATCCGGAACCCCCTCCGCCGAAGCGCAACTGATCGCGCGAATGTCCGACGGTGCGCGACACGTTCCCCGCGCGGTGTCGGTGCAACCAACGAGACGAAGCCTCATCGGCTCATCTCGGTGCAACCGCCTGGGCGCAGCTGCTTCGGCTCAACCCGGTAGTGCCGTCGGACTCTTTCACAGCAACAGGAATATGTATTTCCCCCGGACACCTCCTCCGGCGTACACCGCACAATCGATGGGAATCTCTAGATGGCTGAATGGACTTGGGAGCCGGACGATTTCGCCGCACTATGGTTCGGCCCCGCGAACGATCGCTTCCCCAATCCACTCCGCTTCACCAGCCGTTTCGCCTACCGCGACGACTTCGACGCCCACCGCACCACCGTGCGCGGACGCTACACCCGCGACGAACTCGAAGAGATCCAACTCGCCCTGCACACCCTGACCACCTCGACGATCCGCATCCAAATCCTCGGTGGCACAACCCAACACAAGAACCCGGCCGGCGGTGTCCGGGTCTACCGAATTGTCGGCGCCCGCACCGACCACCACGCCATGTCACTGGCCCAAGCCACCTTCGGCGAAACCAACGGCCCGATCCGCTGCCGCCTGTTCCCCACAGACCACCTCCCCGCCCAACTGACCAGTTCCCTCCCGCCCTGCACCCCCGGCACTCACCCACCCGCTACCTTCCACCCCGACGACATCTACGGCCGCCCCAACGGCCACCTCGAAAGCGTCACCCGCAACTCCCCTCGCGAGCGCTACCAACGCCTCCTGAACCGCCCCGCCGCCGGCGGCGGCTCCGCCCTCCTCTGCACCGGCCCGGTCAACAAGCTCACCAACCCCTTGACCACGCTCCAATGGCACGACATAACCAATGACGGCCGCTACACCGAACACCGCTCCCAGCACATAACCATCCGCCCAACCACCCCCACCGATCTGACCACCCACTTCATCACGTGGATCGACCACGTAACCCAACGCCTCCGCGAAGCCGAAGAAGACCGCTGGTAACCCGGCGCTGTTTCAGACCAGCCAACTCTTGCGGCGGAAGTACTCGGACTCCGGATCGTCATCCTCGTCGATGGGTGTGACGACACCTTTAGCCTTGCGGGCCGCGATCGACCGCGCTATCGCTTCCCGCTGTTCGCGCGCTTCGACGGCAAGGCGCTCCTGCTCTGCACGAGCCTCGACCTCACGCCGCTCCCGCTCCTCGGCCTCCGCTTGCGCCTTCTCCAGTTCCTCAGCGTGTTCTTCCCAGCGCTCGCGTATTTCTACGTTCATTTGTTCAACGAATTCGCGCCCCTGCGCTGCGCTGCGCTGCTCGATTTCCACGAGTTCCTCACGCAGCAGCCGAGACTGGCGGTCGTGCTCTTCGAATATCCGCTCGATCTCTTCCGAGTAATTCGTCATCCTGCACCTCTACTAATCGCGTCCACTTACTACAGCGGACCGGCCTCGGCGAGTTGCGCCCCACTGTCGAACGGTTCCTGGGGCTTCTCTTCTTCGGTGCCGGTAAGCGCCGGGTCGGGCGTGTGCTCGCCGTCCTCTTCCCGCTTGGTGCCCGTGCCACCGGGCGCACCGGAGGTTGTGCCCGGACTTCCCGTGCCCTCCTCCTGCTGCGAGTTGTCGGAGGAAGTACCCCCGGGCTCTTCGCCTTCCTTCCCGGTCTCGGTGTCAGAGATAACCGGTGCACCGTTCTCGTCCAGCTTCAGGCTGTACTCATGTGACTTTCCGTCGGTATCGGTCGAGACCAGTTTCAGCTGCCCGTCCTGGCCCATCTCGAACTTCAAATGCTTACCGGCCAAATCGAATTCGGCGCCCGACTTGTTGTCGTCCGGCTTGCCGTCGCCATCCTTGTCTTCGGTGCTCGTCGGGTTGAGCGTCTTTTCGATCTCCTGCACCGCATTATCGATCCCGTCCTTGATCGAAGTGCCCAGCGAGGTGAGTCCTTCCCCGATGGTCTGACCGAGCGAGGTGAGTTGCGATGCCGCAGAAGTGAGGGATGACAACCCGGACAGCAGATTGCTCGCCGTGGTGGCAGCGGATGGCGTTGTGGTGGTGGTTGTCGGTGTCGAGGTAGTCGCGCTCGGGGTCGTCGTAGTGCCGGGGGTCGACGAAGTCGTGGTGGAATTGTTGTTGGTGGAATTGTTGTTGTTGTTCGCGTTGGTCTTGTCTGTGGCGGTCCCTTTCGGGCGTGGATATGGGTTGCTATCCAGATCCTCCATGGCCTTGACCAGCAACGGATACGCCTCTTTGATCGCCGTATCCGTCGAATTGCATTTGTTCACGAAGTTGGTCAGCGTTTCCTCGAATTTCTTCTTGAAAACATCATCGAGCCACTTACGGCTGACCTTCTTTGTAGATTCTCGATCGAAGGCCATGATCCCGCCTGCAATCACGCCCCCTACACCGAACGTCGGCGCGCCAGCGGCGGAAACAATTCCGGCATCCTTCCACGAAAAATCCGACCAGCCGGTATCGACACTCTTGATTATCTCGTCGATATCCGAGGGCGACTTACCGTCGACCTTGACCTCACCGGAGCTGCTTGCCAGTTCATGGACGTGATCCGCCTTCGATTGAACCGCCGACCGCAGTTTCGGTACTACGGTCGTAATCGCATCGAGTGCGGCCCTGGCCTTGCGGCGATCCTCCTTGGCCATCGCGAGTTGCTGGCCGAACATGTACTTCGCGGCTCCCGCCGCTTGCCCCGTCCATATCGTGTCCAACTTCTGTGACAATGTGTACTGCGTATCCCACTGGGTATCAGCCTCATTGAGCGATGAACGAAGAGCGGTCGCGGTATTGGCCAACTTTTCCAAATTCATGCCACGCTGTTCGTCATATCTGGCATAGATCTGATTCAGGGTCAGACTGGGGTCGTGCCCGAACGCCTTCTTATACCGCTCGATCAACTGCGCAAAGAACTGGAGCCCCGACGATCCCGTGTCAAGAATTGCATCGACATTCTTGCCGCTCAGGTCCGGTGACGTGGTATCCGCCATGCTATGACTCCTTGCCCGTCGAACCCGCCAGCCCCGGTATATGACTAAGCATTTTTGGTCTTGTCCGCATTCTCTTTGTCGGTATCGGAATAGACGATGCTGGCCGCACCGACGGTGTCGCCGATGGCAGCACCTGCCGATCCCCAGGCTTTCAGCCATTTCACGACATTTTCGAGCCCGCCATCGATCGCTTTACCCTGGGCCGCGTAATTACGTCCGGCATCCCCTTCACCGAACATATTGTCGGATACCCGCTTGGCACTGTTCGTCACGACCGCCGCCGACAGCTGCAGATCGCTGCCGAACTGACCGAGTTCCCCGGTCTTGACGCCCAACATCTGGCTCGAATCGGTCATCGCTGAGGCCCCTCCAATCCTGTCGTCCGATCGTCCGGCGGCGATCCAGCTCGCGCCGAGCCCTACTTCCTTCGACGTGTACGGGCGGGATTCGGTTCCATCGGATCGATCAGCAGAAATCTACTGGGTGGGCCTATCGGCTACAACCAACCGTCAGGAGCCGGTGAGCTCGAATATGGCCGGCGGCGGAGAGGTTCCGCAGGTTCCAATGATCCGCACACGAGGCGCGCGGATCATTGCAGCCTGCGGCCGGGTGGACCCACGAAGGGGCTGGGTTGTGGGGGCCGTTGTCGGACAGTGTAATTGGGGGCGGGTGGACGGCGAAAGCGTCGATGACCGGTCCGATGTCACGGCTGGGTGAGCGGATTCGGGGCGGCCCGCCCCCGGATACGAGGGGCCGGGCCGGGAATCGAGGCCGCTCGGCGGCTAGTGCCCGATCTTCCCCTGATCGGTCCGCACCCACTCGGAGGTCCCGTCGGGATGCCGATGGAACTCCCATGCGGAGTAATCACCGTCCTTCTCGACCACGGTGACCTGGTCGGCGATGCCGTCGTGGTCCCAGTCGGTCCACACCTGCATGGCTTCGGGGCCGGTGGTGGTGACGGTGTCGAGGGTGCCGTCACCGTCGATGTCCTGGGTCGGGTGGTGCAGTTCGACTTCACCGAGGCCGTCCAGGGCGGAGGATGCGTCGACGCCGGGTAGATCCATGCCCGGGAATTCACCTGAGGTGATCATGACTCCTCCTGGTCGGGACTCGCGTGGGTGACACGGCGGTCGATCGGTGGATACCGGTCCATAGTGTCATCCGCGAGTCCCGGGCGCAGCTGCTGCCCCTAATTCTTGGGGACTGTCACTTTTTCGGAATGATCAGCCACAGCACCAGATACACGACGAACTGTGGTCCCGGGAGCAGGCAGGACAGGACGAAGAGCAAACGGACGACGTTGGCGTTCCAGCCGAAGTATTCGGCGATGCCGCCACAGACGCCGGCGATCCACTTGTCGTGGGCGGAGCGGGCGAGTCGGCGGGTGGGCGCGGGGGCGGTCATTGTGTTGCCTCTCTGGTGATGTTCGGTACGACATCGACTCTGCCCAGGAAAACCGTGCATGACATCGGCCGCATGACCTATCCCGACCCTGATTTCCGCAGGCCGTGGACTCAGGGTGCAACCCCGAGGACCGGACCCCGCGCAGTGGACCGGCTGTCGGCGCGTGATACGGACACGGCAGACTCATGCTGGTGAGCACCACTTTGCATGCGCGCGGACTCTCTGCGGGCCACGGCGAACGCACCCTGTTCGACGACCTCGATTTCACCCTCGCACCGGGTGATGTGATCGGTTTGGTCGGCATGAACGGTGCGGGCAAGTCGACGCTGCTGCGCATGCTCGCGAATCGCTCGACGCCCACCGGCAGTATCATGCTGTCTCCGCCCGACGCCACCGTCGGCTACCTGGCGCAGGAACCCGAGCGGATCCCCGGCGAGACCGTGCTCGAATTCCTCTGCCGCCGAACAGGTGTCGCCGAAGCACAGCGCACCATGGATGCCGCGGCAGAGCGCTTGGCCGACGGCGGCGATGACGAATATTCACCGGCCCTGGAACGCTGGCTCGCGCTCGGCGGTGCCGATCTGGACCAGCGAGCCGAGGAGGTCGCGGCGGATCTCGGTCTCGCGGAGAGCCTGCCGAACGGCCTCGACACCGCGATGACCGGACTCTCCGGCGGCCAAGCCGCCCGAGCCGGACTCGCCTCGGTGCTGTTGTCCCGCTTCGACATTCTGCTGCTCGACGAGCCGACCAACGATCTGGACCTCGACGGCCTCGCTCGGCTGGAACAGTTCGTGACCGGCGTGCGGGTGCCACTGATGGTGATCAGTCACGACCGAGAGTTCTTGGCGCGCACCGTGAATCGCATCGTCGAACTCGATCTTGCGCAACAGCGGGTCGGGATCTACGACGGTGGCTACGAGTCGTATCTGATGGAGCGCGAGATCGCCCGCCAGCACGCCCGCGAAGCCTACGAGGAGTATGCCGACACGAAGGCCGGGCTCGAGGCCCGCGCCCAAATGCAGCGCAACTGGCTCGAACACGGTGTTCGCAATGCTCGCCGCCAGGCCCGCGACCCCAGGAAGCTCGACTCCGACAAGGCGGGTCGCAAGATGCGCGCCGAATCCACCGAGAAGCAGGCCGCCAAGGCCCGCCAGACCCAACGGCGCATCGAACGTCTGGAGGCGGTCGAGGAGCCGCGCAAGGAGTGGGAGCTGCGCATGTCCATCGCGACTGCCCCGCGCAGCGGCTCGGTGGTCGCCACTTTGTCGAACGCGACCCTCGTCCGAGGGGATTTCGAACTCGGCCCGATTACCACCCAGGTCGACTGGGCCGACCGCATCGTGCTGACCGGGGCGAACGGTTCGGGGAAATCGACACTGCTGGCGCTGCTGCTCGGAAAGATCCAGCCGGACAACGGAACCGCCACGCTCGGCTCCGGCGTCGAAATCGGCGAGGTCGACCAGGCGCGCGGACTCTTCCGCGGAAGCGCCGACCTCGCGGACACTTTCAGCGCCGAAATGCCCGACTGGCCCGACGCCGATGTGCGCACTCTGCTGGCCAAATTCGGCCTGCGTGGCCCGCATGTCCTGCGCCCCTGCGAAACCCTCTCCCCCGGCGAACGCACTCGCGCCGCACTCGCGCTCCTGCAAGCTCGCGGTGTCAACCTGTTGGTCCTCGACGAGCCGACCAACCACCTGGACCTACCCGCCATCGAACAGCTCGAGCAGGCCATCGAATCGTTCGAGGGCACAATGCTTCTGGTCACCCACGACCGCCGCATGCTCGACTCGGTCACGGCAACCCGCCGCTGGCACATGGACAACGGCCGACTCACCGAAAGCTAGGTGACTTCCTTCAGCTTGCTCGCGTTGCTCTGGTCCTGGTTCTGGAATGCGTTCGCGATCGACTCACACGTGAGGACATCGAATAGATCGAGAACCACGCCCATCGGGCCCATCGTGAGAAGGCGTGGCCGCGGAACGGCATGATCGCCTCGTAGCATCTTCACCCCGAGTCAGCCGCCCGACCCGACAAGTGCTGAAACCGACGGGCTCCGCCGGAAAATGACCTCCGAGTTGGACCCCAGGGCCTAATGCTCGGGGATGAGGAGACTTGTGTTCGGGCAGGGTAGGCGGGCGCGGAGGGTGGTTCGGGGGCGTGCTCGAGCAAGCTCGAGGAGTTCGGCGGCTTGGTGGTAGCCGCGGCGCCTGTGGTGACGTTGGAGTTCGAGTGTCAGGGCAGAACGTGAGACACCATGGCGCAGAGCGGCGTTCAAAGTTGCCAAGGCGTCCGGTCGGCTGACTGTTCGTGCTACGTCGATTGTGGTTCGGGCGGCGTTGGTGGTGACGATGCCCTGGATCAGCTCGAGTTCGGCTCGGTCCACCTGGTCGTGGTGGACGACGAGGCGTCCCGTGCGGGAATCCTGTGAGCCGAGTACATGGGTGGGGCGGTTGTGTCGTACCGCGAAGCCGTGGAGTTCGGCAGCGGTGTCATAGGCGGCGGCGAGGGAGAGCACACCCATGGATAGGCGGGCCGCCTCCACGCGTAGTCGGGCCGACGGTGCGGTGCCGGCCTCGCGGAAGACGCCGCGGAAGACCCGCACCCATTCGCCTCGGTCGAGCAGGGCGCGCAGCTCCACGCGGGTGTACTCACATAGCACCTGCCATGAGGTGAACACCCCGAATTGCTTGTCGCGTACTTCTTCCAGGCCTGGTCGCATGTGCCAACTATCGGCGAAACAGCACCGCGGCCTCGGTGAGCGACCAGCGCAAACAGAAAGTCTGTGGATAACCGGCTGCCTGTGGACAACTCGCCGCACCGGAGCGATATTCGGCCCAGTTCAACGAGCAGACATCCCGATTCCTGAGCGCTTCTGGCGCGGGGTTGTGGTCGAGCAGTGCTTACACCGCGGCGACGCGTTTGGCCAGATCGTCGGCCAGTTGCTGCGCCTGCACGGGATCGGTCGCTTCGACCATCACCCGGACCAGTTGCTCGGTTCCACTGGGGCGCAACAGGATTCGTCCGGAGTCGCCAAGGATTCGCTCGGCTTCCTGCACCGCCTCGCGGATTTCGGGAGCTGCGGCGACCGTTGCCTTGTCGGTCACCGAGACGTTCACCAGTACCTGCGGCACGGTCTGCAGCACCGAAGCCAGATCGGCCAGTGAGCGGCGGGTCTGCGCCATGCGAGCCATCAGTTTCAATCCGGTGAGGATCCCGTCGCCGGTGGTGCCGTAGTCGGGGAACACCACGTGGCCGGACTGTTCGCCGCCGAGGTTGTAACCGCCCCGGCGCAACTCCTCGAGGACGTACCGGTCGCCGACGGCGGTGGTGCGCAAGGCGATCCCGGCTTCGCGCATCGCGATGTGCAGGCCGAGATTGCTCATGACGGTGGCTACCAAGGTGTTCTGGACCAGCGCGCCGGTCTCGTGCATGGCCAGCGCGAGGATGGCCAGGATCGCGTCACCGTCCACGATCGCACCGTTGGCATCCACGGCCAGGGTGCGGTCGGCGTCGCCGTCGTGTGCGATGCCGAGGTCCGCGCCGTGCTCACCCACCGCGCGCTGGATCTGCTCGAGATGCGTCGATCCGCAACCGTCGTTGATGTTCAGGCCGTCCGGCTCGGCATTGATCGCGATCACCGTGGCCCCCGCCGCGCGGTACGCGGCCGGACCGACCTCAGCGGCCGCGCCGTGCGCACAGTCGACCACGACGGTCAGCCCGGACAGATCCCGTCCGGTCGCCTCGACCAGATGCTGGACGTAGCGCTCGTGCGTTCCGGCCAGGCTGTACTGATCAGGGATGACCAGTCCGTGGTCCCTGGCACCGGAGGCGTTCAGTACCCGGCCGATCCCCGCGCCGACCGGACGCAGCGGCGCACCCTCGGCGATCAACGCCTCGATCCGGTCCTCGACCGCGTCCTCTAGCTTGTGCCCGCCCGCCGCGAAGATCTTGATCCCGTTGTCCGGCATGGGATTGTGTGAGGCCGAGATCATTACACCGAGGCAGGCGTCGTACAGACCGGTCAGATATGCCACGGCGGGTGTCGGCAGTACCCCTACCGAAAGCACATCCACGCCCGCGGCGGTCAGGCCGGCGGTGACCGCGGCCTCCAGCATCTCACCGCTGGCGCGTGGATCGCGACCGACCACGGCGAGTGCGCGCTCCCCTGTATAGGATTTCCCGTCGCTTCGCTTGCCCTTGCGGCTCAAGATCTGCGCCGCCGCCCCGGAAACCTGTAATGCCAGTTCCGGACTCAGTGAGCCATTGGCAAGCCCGCGGACTCCGTCGGTGCCGAACAAACGTCCCATACCCTCGCCCATCATCGGTGGATCCGCGGCATGCCCGAAGGCGGCCGCCTGTGCGACCGAGAAGTGCCCCGCGAATGCCTCGAGTTCATACAGCACGAGAGCAGGCGCCCAGCGGTACTGGGAGCCTGCTCTCGTGCAGGTGCCCCGCCGACCGTACCGTCTCCGACACCTCCAGGGTGACGGAAGTCGGCGGCCGACGCAGCCAAAATCAGCGCTTCGAGTACTGAGGCGCCTTGCGGGCCTTCTTGAGGCCGTACTTCTTACGCTCGGTGGCACGCGGGTCACGAGTGAGGAAGCCGGCCCGCTTGAGGGCGGGGCGGTCATCCGGGGTGACCTCGATGAGCGCGCGGGCGATGGCCAGACGCAGCGCACCGGCCTGGCCCGAGGGGCCACCGCCGACGAGACGCGCGTGGATGTCGAAGGACTCGGTCCGCTCGACGGTCACCAGCGGCGACTTCACCAACTGCTGGTGCACCTTGTTCGGGAAGTAGTCCTCGATGGTGCGGCCGTTCAGCACGAAGTTGCCGTTGCCGGGCAGCAGACGCACGCGGACGACGGCCTCCTTGCGACGACCGACGGTCTGCACCGGACGGTCGATCACGATCGGGGCGTAGGCGGCGGGCTCGGCCTCGTAGCCGTAGTCCTCCTCGACGACCTCGACGTTGGCGTCCTCGGCGTAGTCCTCGTTGAATTCCTCAGGAGCGGTCACTGGGCCACCTGCTTGATCTCGAACGGAATGGGCTGCTGAGCGGCGTGCGGATGCGTCGGGCCCGCGTAGACCTTCAGCTTGCCCGCGATCGCGTTGCCGAGCTTGTTCTTCGGGATCATGCCCTTGACGGCCTTCTCCACGAGACGGTCGGGACGCGACTCCAACACCTGACCGACAGTGCGCGACTTGAGGCCGCCAGGGTGTCCGCTGTGGTGGTGGATCAGCTTGTCCGCCTTCTTGTTGCCGGAGATGGCGACCTTGTCGGCGTTGATGATGATGACGAAGTCACCACCATCGAAGTTCGGCGCGTAGGTCGGCTTGGTCTTGCCGCGCAGCAGATTCGCTGCCTGGACGGCGAGACGGCCGAGCACTACGTCAGTGGCGTCGATGACGTACCACTTACGGGTCACGTCACCCGCCTTGGGGCTGTACGTAGGCACAGTGGTTCCCTGTCTGTAGTCGGTGTTGCCAGCCACGGCGTGCAATCGAGCGGTTTCCGGCGGCCGGTGGAGACCCGGGGCTCGACGTACTTCCACACGCCAACGGGCAACAATACCAGCCATGCCCCAGCGGTATGAAACCGGTCAGATCTCGATCGGCGGGCCGTGGTCGATGGCGCCGGGTGGGCCAGGGACCACGTAGCGGGGGACATCGATACTCGGCTGTGCGCACTCCGCGCCCGCGGCATCGAATCCGGATTCGCCCTGTTCCGACACCAGGCCAGGGTCGTATCCGCGCGCCGCCGCGATGCCCGCACGCTGCTCATTGGTGACGTACGGGGTCAATGGGCAGGAGACCGGCGTCTCGGCGACCGACGCGGCCGATTCGACCTGGTCCCCGCCGGACGGCACCGCCATCGCGGCCAATGCGGCGGCACCGGCCACCGCCTGCGCGCCGAACAACTTGCCCCAGCGCTTGCCCCCCTTACGTGGTTTGTCCGCGTCCTCGTCCGATTCGTGCGGCTGCCACCCCGAACCGCTCTGCGGCGGTTGCTCCTGCTGCGGATGATAAGGACCGCGCGGCGGCGGCACCTGCCCCGACGGGGCGGGGGACGTCGGCGGACGACCGATAACGGTGGGCCGCTGCTCGTCCGGATACTGCCCTGGTGGGCGGGTGAACCGGCTACCCAACTCGGCGAGGTTCGGCGGCAAGGACTCCCGGCCGACCCGTGTGGTCGGCTCCTCACCCGTCGGCTCGGTCGACGGCTGCACGGTCGGATATCCGGGCCCGTACTGCACCACCGGCGGATGCGACTGCCGAGCCTCGCGGCGGACCTGGCCCTGCTCGGGACGTACCTGACCCGGTTCCGGCCGACCGACCTGGTCCGGACGAGACGGCACATCCGAGCGCCCCTGCACCGCCTCCACCTGCCGCTGCGCCGATGACACCTGCGCGGCCTCGGCCTGTCGCTGCGCCGAATGCGCCTGTTGCTGTGCCGATTCGGCCTGATACTGCGCCGACTCCACCTGCCGCGCCCGCGGCGGCGGTGCCGGCTCGGCATGTCGGCCCGCCGACTCCGGCTCTCCGTTCTCGTTATCGGTGACCAGCAGGTGCGAGGCCCCGAGCACCAGCGCGTGCATCGGGTGATCGGCCACATGCAACCGATGCCCGAGGTGGTTCTGGAATGCCAACCGCAGCGCATCGTTGAAGCAGACATTGCCGGACAGCAGCACCGTCGAGGTGTCCGCGCCGATCGAGCGGGCCGCGGCCATCACCTCGATCACCACATTGTCTGCCGAACGCGCATTGCGCATGGCCTCCACGGTGACCGGCACGTCGACCGATTCGGTCGGCTGCTCATCGTCGCCGTGCACCGCGACGACCAGCATGGTCCGACCGTCGGAGTACACCCCCGTCGCACCGATGCCGCGCGGATTGCGATCGTCCGGCGACCGCACCAGCCCCAGCGCGCGCACATATCCGGACAGCGCGACACTTTCCGGCAGCGGTTCGACCGTGACATCCAGCCGTTCCACCAGGTCGACGTACACATCGACCTTCGCATCGGGCCAACCGTCCGGGAAGGGCAGCGCGATCAGATCCGGTTTACCGCGCAGATATTTGCCGACGGCCGCGAGCGGGTTGTACATGCGGGCACGGAAGACCAGTTCGGCGGGCCAGGTCGCACCGGCCACCACGATCTGCGGATGGCCGAGGATGTCGCGCACATCGGCGATCGCCATCCCCAGATCCGGCCGCTGGCGTTCCATTCCGGCGGTATGCAGCCCGCCCGACGAATCCGCCAGCAGATACGCCGGCGGCGTGTATGTACCTTCTACCTGCACGGGGCGGATCGGTGTCCCGCCGCCGCCCGCGGCAACGGACACCACATCCCACCCGAGATGTACTGCCCCAACTCGCACCGTCACAGGCATAAGTGTGCCTGTTGTGCGAACGACATGCTTACCGCATCCGGTGCGAGCCCGCCTGAGCAGGTCATCACGCGTTCGACTTCCGCAACCGCAGCCGGCGCCAGGTGACGATCGCCAGCACCACCGTTATCGCGACGAGCAGGCCGATATCGAGATACCAGATATTCGGCTCGTGCTTCCACAAGGTGTCGGGTTGCGCATTGGCGAACAGTGTCCGAATATCCACCGTCGACGCTCCGGCCGCATAGCCCCAGCGGGACGGAAACAGCCATGAGATCTGCTCGAGCACCACCCGATGGGTCACCGGAATCAGACCGCCCGCCATGACCAGCTGGACCATGATCATCACCACGAGCATGGGCATGACCTGCTCGTTGGACCTCGCCAGGCTGGACAGCAGCAAGCCGAAGACCACACAGCACACCGCGGTCAACGCGATATCGAGATAGAGCTCGGCGGGCCCGTTCGGGATCACCGACCCCTCCAGTGGCGGCTTCTTACCGACCAGCGTGATGCCGACAAGCACGGCCGCCTGCAGGAACGCGGTGACGCTGAACACCGCGATCTTGGCGAGCAGATAGGCCGATGGCAGCAGCCCGACCGCGCGCTCGCGATAGAAGATGGTGCGCTCACCGACCAGATCACGCACCGTCAGCGTCGATCCCATGAAGCAGGCGCCCAGAATCAATACGACGAGCAACTGCTGGGTCTCGCTGCCGCCGGACGGGACGAAGAGCGTCTCATTGCCGCTCTGCACCTGCTCCAGCGGACCGCTGCGGAAACCGTTGCTGCCCGGCACCACCAGGGACAGCGCACCGAGGATGAAGGGCAGAATCACCAGGAACGCCAGATAGCCGCGGTCGGCGAAGATCAACCGCACCTGCCGTCGCGCCAAGGTGGAGAACTGTTTGGCGCGCCCGGATTGCGGCGGACTGCCCGCCGATCCCTGCCGCGGCGGTGCTGGCGGTGGCGGCGGTGGCGCGAAGGCCAGCCGGGACCGATACGCGGCGAATGCCTGATCCGGATTCGCGGCGACCCGCCCGAAGATCTCCGCCCAGTCGCTGGTGCCCATGGCCGCGCCGACGCTGGCCGGATGGCCGCAGAAGGCGGTCTTGCCACCGGGCGCGAGCAACAGCACCTGATCACACATGTCCAGGCAGGCCACCGAGTGGGTGACCACGATAACGGTGCGCCCGGCATCGGCCAGTTCGCGCAGCATCACCATCACCTGACGGTCGAGCGCCGGATCCAGACCCGAGGTCGGTTCGTCCAGGATCAGCAGCGACGGACCGGTGAGCAGTTCCAGCGCCACCGACGCGCGCTTGCGTTGACCACCGGAGAGCCGATCCACCCTGGTGTCGGCATGTTCGGTGAGCGAAAGTTCTTTCAGCACACCGTCGATCACCTGCTGGCGGTCGGCCCTCGAGTTGTCCGGCGGCAGTCGAAGTTCGGCGGCGTAACCGAGGGCCTGACGCACGGTCAGCTGCCGGTGCAACACATCGTCCTGCGGCACCATGCCGATACGGGAACGCAGCGCCTCGTATTCGGCGTGCAGATTGCGGCCCTCGAAGGTGACCACACCACCGGAGGGGTGCGTGGTGCCCGCGATCAATTTCGACAGCGTCGATTTGCCCGCACCGGAGGGGCCGATGAGTGCGGTCAGAGTGCCCCGCCCCGCCTGCATATTCACATCGACGAGCAGCTGCTTGTTGCCCTCGACGGTGAAGCCGACGCCGTGCACGTGCAGGCCCTGCTCGGCGACCGGTTTCTGCCGGTGCACCAGCGTGCCCTGCTGGACGACGAAGTCGATATTGCCGATGGTGATGATGTCGCGCTCACGCAGCACCGTGCGCTGCTCGCGATGGCCGTTGACGAAGGTGCCGTTGGCCGAGCCGAGATCCTCGATGGTCAGGCCCTCGGCGGACGCGACCAGGCGCGCGTGCTTGCGCGAGGCAAGCGGATCGTTGACGACGATCTGATTGTCGGAGGTACGGCCGATATTCAGCCCGCCGGGCGGCAGCCGGTCGGCCCTGGCGATCGGCGAGGTGGACGGGCGGGAGCGGACCGGCGGCAGCATCGAAGAGTCGGCCTTGAAGGTCATGTTGACGTTCGGCTGCTGCGGCTGGGCGGGCGGTGGCTGGTGAAGCTGAGGTTGTCCGGGCGCCTGCTCTCGGTGCTGCGGCTGCGAAGGCGGCTGTTCCGGACGCTGCTGTGCGAGGTGCTGTTCGGGACGCTGCTGGGATGGCGGCGGTGCCTGCGGTGTTCGCCGCGGATGTTGATATCCCGGCGGCACCGACGACTGCGGCTGCGACACCTGCGGTTGCGCGCCCGACGGCCGCTGCGGCCGGGCCGACGGCGTCGCGGGCAGCAGATGCAGTAGCGGACCACTGATCGCATCGCCGAGCCGCACCTGCGTCGGCCGATTGATCGGCACCGGCTGACTCAACCGCCGCGCATCCACGAAAACGCCGTTGGTGCTGCCATTGTCGGTGAGTACCCAGCTGTTCCCCTGCCAGGCGAGCGTCGCGTGCACCCGCGAGACCAGTGGGCTGTCCACGAACAGAGTCACTTCCGGTGCGCGGCCCATCGTGACCTGTTGATTCGAATCGAAGACCCGTTCGGTTCCATCATGGCGCACGGTGATGGTCTGCGCCCCCGGTAAAGACATGCAGCGGATACTATTCCATCACCCGGACTTCGGCGGTGCCCCCGATGCGCCTTTTGCCCCGATCCGGAGACCGTTATGAACGTGCGACCGGCCGACTAGGGGGAGCCTTGCCGAAACTCCGATCGACCGCGGTCATTGCGGTAGCACTATGCGTAATCGCAATGCTGGCGGGCTGTACTCGCGCGGTGCACGGTCGAGCGGTTTCGGTCTACGACGATCCGTTCAAGGTTGCCGGACTGCCCACCACGAGCGGTCCGAGCGGACCGCGCGCCGGCGTCCCCGATACCTCGCTCACCGCGATCAACGGGGACAGCGGTGAAGTGGACGCCTTGGCGCTCAACGCGATCGACGATATTCAGACATACTGGCGCGCCGAATACAGCAAGGACTTCGACGGCGAATTCAAGCCGGTCGACAAGCTGATCTCCTGGAGCGCGAAGGCGCCGCGCAACCAGTCGCTCGAATTCTGTAAGGAGTCCACCTATCACCTGGTGAACGCCGCCTACTGCCGACTCGACAACTCGATCGGCTGGGACCGCTCGGTGCTGTTGCCGACAATCGAGGACACCTTCGGCAAGATGGCCGTGATCATGGTGCTCGCCCATGAATACGGACACGCCATCCAGACGTTGGCGAAAATCGTGCAGACGAAGGATCCGGTGATCGTCAAGGAGCAACAGGCCGACTGCTTCTCGGGTGCGTTCATTCGCCATGTGGCCGAAGGCAAATCCAAGCACTTCACCATCAATACCTCCGATGGGCTGAACTCGGTGCTGGCCGCGACCGTCGCCATTCGGGACTCCAATCCGGATGATCCGGAGAGCGTGCACGGTTCGGCTTTCGAGCGGGTCACGGCCGTGCAGATCGGCTTCACCGATGGCCCGAAGGCGTGCAAGGCCATTGATATGCACGAGATCGAGCGCCGCCGCGGCAATTTGCCGCAGACCTTCAAGGACGATCCCGGCCACGGTGAGAATCCGATCGACAAGGACAGTCTGATCGAGCTCGGCAAGGCACTCGCGGTGATCCTGCCGCTGAAGCAGGCGCCGACCTACGACTACTCCGGTGCGAAGATCGACTGCAAGAACGGCGTTGCCACACCGCCGGTTTCGTATTGTCCGGCCAAGAACACCATCGCGACCGATGTGCCCGCGCTCGCGCAGCGTGGCGCCTCCAATGCCGATGACAACGACCCGCTACCGCTCAAGGTGACGGGCGACTACAACGGCTACATCGTCTTCATTTCGCGCTATACCCTCGCCGTGCAGCAGAGCAACGGTCAGCAGCTGGTCGGCGCCAAGACCGGATTGCGCGCGGCCTGTCTGTCGGGTGTGGTCACCGGCAAGCTCGCGCAGCCGGGACGTACCCAGGCTCAGGGCGATATCGTCCTGGCCGCAGGCGATCTCGACGAGGCGGTCTCCGGGCTGCTGGCCGACGGGCTCGCGGCCAGCGATATCGAAGGCAAGACCGTGCCGAGTGGATTCTCCCGGGTCGACGCCTTCCGCGCCGGTGTGCTCAACGGCGAGCACACCTGCACCTCACGGTATTCCTGAGCTCCCGTTCCCTGAAACACGTCAAACATTCCAGAGACTTGACGGATTACTCCGCAGGGTTGGCCTGCGACCGGAGTCGCAGGTCTGCTCGTGGCAGTACCACCGCCTGGCCTCAGCCTGGTCTTACACGGTTTCCAGCAAGCTTTTTACGTCCGACGCAACTCGCCTAGACGATGTAACGAATAACCGACTGGCAGCTTGGTTTTCACCACCGTCCGACCACGTTCAATCTACATCGAGATGTCACGTTCGGGCGGGGTTGATGCGAATACTCAGCCGAACGGTGGGGGTGCCGCTGGCTCGTATCGCAGGACCCGGTTGCCGATCATGATTTCGGTGCCGGGTATCAGGATCATCGGTTGGTCGGGTGGGATGCGGATCCAGTCGCGGTAACCGGGGAGCCGGGTGCGCGTGCCGTTGGTGGAACCCCGATCCACCAGGGACACATCCCAATTCACCAGCAGCACCTCGGCGTGTGCGCGGGACATGCCGCCCGAGGAGTCCTCGACCTTCAACGGCACCATGCCGCGGCGGGCCTGTTCGGAATGTTCCGGATCGCGGCCGAGGACCGCGTCCGCGGCCAGCATGTAGGTCATGCCGTCGTCGAGGACCAGCATGCCGAGCGGCGGGCGGACCACCTCGATCAGCTGCTGTGTCTGATCCACCGGCATTCCGCAGACCGTGCAGAACGCCGAGCGCGGATCGCTGGGATGCGCACGCGCGCACTTGAATCCCATCACCTTGACGGTGAGGGCGGTGGCCTTCGCGGTGGCCTCCAGCCTGCGCTGCAGATCCGGATCCGGGCGCGGAGCCGGATTGGTGCCACCCACTTGGGTCGGCGCATGATGCGGGTCGACCGGTTCCTGCTCCTGGACCGAATCGAGCAGCGCGGTCGAGGCGCGGGTCTCGGTCAGCTGTGGTTCGGCCTCCGACTCCGGTTCGGGCTCGGGACGCTGGGTCGGGCCGGAGTCGATGCGCGCGGTCGGCGGGGGCGGCGGTCGATGCGCGCCCTCGGGGCGCACCGGTTCGGACCGGCCACGCACCGCATCGGACCAGACGATCGCGCCGCCCGCCTGTGCGATCCCCTCGACCAACCAACCGATCCCCCGCTCGGCGGGCAGATCCGGAATGCGGCCCTTGGGGTCGTCGACGAAGAGCGCGATCGCCCGCGCGGGCACCGTCGCGACCCGGTCCACCGTGAACGCCGCATCGCTGCCCCGATAGCGCTCGAGCGTGCCGTCACCGGCGAGCACGGCGGTGACGGCACCGTGCAGAAAGATCGCGATTCCGCCGGTTTCGGCCGCGGACAGGATGCCGAAATCGATTGGCACACCGGGACTGATCTGCTCGGCATGCGTCATCAGCCAGCGGGTTGCCGCGCGCGCGAGCAGTGCACCCGGCCCCTCCGGATGCTGTTCGGCGGCCTCCCGCACGAGTTCGGCCAGCGATTCCAGCGCGACGACCGCGGGGGCTTCAGGACTCAGGCGCGCATGCCCACGATGCGCGACGACCACCACCGCACCCGCAACCCGGGCGACGGCGTGACCTCCGACAACGACCTCAACTTGCCGATCCTTCAACGGTATCGGCCTTCCAGCGGTGCGCATTGCGGGGTCGTCGCCACACCGACAAGGGTATTGCAATCCAAGCCCTGAGGGGTCCCCGTCCCCCGGGTCCGTCCGGTAACTTCAGATGCACATCGGGAGGAACGAGGGGCCTGTCATGGTTAGGACTTCGCGCATCGCGTTCGCCGTGGCTTGTATTGCGGTGGCCGGAGCGCTGGCCGGATGCAGCGGCGTGCAGGGTACGCCGCTGGCGGCCGAACAAGATGTGCGCAAACTCGAGGTCGGCACCTATCCGGTCGATCGACACAGATACGACCAGGAGGCGGGCTCGAACGGGGCGCTGGTCGAGGGCATGCGGATGTCGGAGGCCGTGGTCGCCAGTTCGCAGATCGATCCGTCGCTCACCTACGGACGCGAAGGCAAGGTGCTCAGCAACATCGACGACGCCGTCGAACATGTCGCATCCGCATCCAAGCCGGTGCTGCTGAACCGCAACTACCTCACCGGATACGCCACCAGCGGTTCGGATAAACCGGATCCGCCCGGCCAGACCCGGCCGTCGGCCGATACCACCGCGGTCACCGATGTCGTATTCCGGTTCCCGGACGAGGCCACCGCGAAGATCGCCGCCCGCGAACTCGAGGACGCCGATATCAATATCTCCCCCGACAACCGCAAACTGCCGTCGAGCAAGTATCCGGACGCCTACATCCACTGGCGACCGGGCATTCCGAATATCGGAACCTTCATGGCGCACAAGGAGTTCGTGGTCTCGCTGTTCGTCGGGCGACCCCGCGCGGACGGTCCCGACCTGCTGAGCTGGGTCGAGAAAACGCTGGATGCCGAGGTCCGTGCGTTGGACAAATTCCAGGCGACACCGCAGGACAAGTTCAGCAGCCTGAAGGTCGACCCGGAGGGCATGCTCGGGCGCGTGGTGGTCGCGGATCGTCGCGGGCACACCCCGAATGCCGATAATTTCGCGATCTACGGGCCGAGCTACTTCGTCCAGTCGGCGGAGGACGAGGCCAAGACCCAGAAGCTGGTGGACGAGGTCGGGGTCGAGCGATTCGCCATCGTCGACAACGGCTCGGTCACCCGCGTCCGGGACTATCCGGCCGCGCAGAAGTTCATCGACGGATTGATCGACGAGGTGCGCAACACCTTCGACCCGATCGACGCACCCAAGGATGTGCCGGGCGCGAAGTGCCTGCAGCTCAACAGCAAAGGCGATCCGGAGCGACAGTACAAATACCGCTGCTATGTCCCGTTCAAGCGGTACGTCGGCGTGGTCACCAGCGATAAGGAGCCCGACGTCCGGCAGAAGGTGACCGCGCAATACGCACTGTTCGCCAATAGCCTGTAACCCGACCCCGCACCACCTGAGCGTCCTACCGAAGGACGGCGGCCGCTGGCTCGCGTTCAATGCCCCGTAAACCCTTCGTGCGGTATGTGACTGGACCGCGGGGCCGGAAGCAGTCCTACGGGTAAAGCCGGTTCCCGGTACTCGAAGCAGAGGTGAAATAGGCTCGTGCAAGTCACGACCCTTCCCAAAACGGCCCCGCCGCTGTCGACCGGTGTGAAGTAGGATCCGGCGAGGAGTCCGCAAACGGGGAGAATGCACATCCGGAACGGGGGAAGTATGAGGTATCGAGGCGGGTTCGTCGTGCTGCTCGCCGCGGCAACCGCAGCGAGCGTGAGTTGTTCGACGACCGTGACCGGACAACCGGGACCGGGGCTGGCACCCGTCGATGTGGCGGCATTGAAGACCGGGGCGTATACCCCCGAGCCGACCGCCTATGCCCCCGATATCACCACCATTCCCGAATTGCGGTTGATCGAAGCACGCCGGATGCTCAACTACCTGGTTCATCCGTTCGAGATCGACAGCGAAATCAGCGAGACCTCGAATCAGACGTTTATGACCGATGCCGATTCGATGATCGGCGAGAAATCCTTTCCCGAGCTTTATCGCCCCGTCGCGACGGACAACAATCTCCTTGCGGGAGTGTATATTTCCGGCACCAACGGAAATCTCCGCACTCGTAAGAAGCTGATCATCTCGATACTGCGCTTCCCGACCGATACGGCCGGGCGGGCCGCTGCCGACCAGTTCGATCAGCTCACCAACAGCAATCCGGGCCGTCATCCGGTGGCCATCCCGGGTCATCCGGATGCACGGGCCTCCTCTGCCGACGACAAGACGGTGACCTCGTTCATCGCACACGGCCCGTATGTGATCGTGGCGAATGCCGCTCTCCCCCAGCCGAATCAGGCCGTGGTCGCGAGCAATATCGGTAAGGCCGTCGACCTGCAGATCGCTAGATTGGACCAGCAGAAGCCCGTACCACTGGACGACCTGCTCGACCTGCCGACGGATCCGGACAACATCATGCGCCGTGCCCTGCCCGAGGCCCCGGACTTCAGCGACCCGTTCATCGGTAAGGATGATTTCGGCTACTTCGAACCATCCGGCGAACTGCACTTCGAACGCAATCCGGTCGAGGTACAGAAGGCATTCGACGAGAGCGGAGTCGATCTCGTCGGACGCCGTGCTGCGATCATCTACCGTGCCCGTGACCTGTCCGGCGCCTTCCACCTGCAATCCGTCCTGGCCAAGACCGGTAAGAACGACGAGATCATCGCATCGCCACCGGGTCTGCCCGATACCGTCTGCCGCAAGCTCGATACCAGAGACGACACAAGGAATTACGACCAATACTGCGTCGTGGTCTATGGGAGGTACACCGCGGTCGTCATCGGCAGCACATTCACCGGAAACCTGGACCCGGTGCTGTATCAGCGCGCCGCCGCTCAGTACGCAATCCTGGCCAAGAGCGAGTGAGTCCGACTATGCGATTCCGACACAGCCTGTACGCCGTCATCGCGGTGGCCCTCACGGCGACTGCCGCCTGCGGCGACAGCGAGGACACCACCACCCCGGCCATCGACGTAGCCGAACTGGACTCCGGGAACTATCCGATAACGCCGCGCGATATGGAATCCACACGCACGCCGGACTCGGGCGCCGATCTGGAGTCGGTGCGTATCGGGAACTCGGTACCGCTACCTTTCGAAATGGACGGGAAGTTCACTTTCCAGCGCCTGGCATCGGTCGATGGGCGGACCACCCTGAAATCCCCGGCGACCATGACGTCGATCGCGAGCAAGGAGTTCCCCGACCTCGCACAAGGACTCGTCGCCGGATGGGAATCATCTGGTGAGCGCCGCAATAACCCGTGGGTCGGTAGCTCGGTGATCATTGATACCCTTCGATTCTCCGACGCGGCCAAGGCCGAGACCGCGGCCCGTCGTCTTGCGGACCGTCAGGCAGAGGTGGTTCCCGGCGACAGCGTGACGATTCCGGAGCACCCGACCGCCCGTGCGAAATGGTCGCCCAGCAAGCGGACCCTGGATTCATTCCTGGTACACGACACCATGCTGCTCTACGTGTACATCACCGATCCGGTCAGCGAACCTGTCGACACCGCACCGCTGATCGCGTTCACCCAGACGGCATTCACCAAAAGTATCGAGGCACTGAAGAACTACTCGCCGACGCCGATCGATCAGCTCGGGTCCCTGCCGCTCGATGTAGACGGCCTCCTCGGCCGGACCCTCCCGCTCGAACAGCGGCAGCTGAGCATCTCCGGGATCGATCGGACAAGGCTGATGACCGCACGCAGCGCACTGCCCGCGGAGAGCTTCCCGGCACTCAGCAAAGCCGCATTCGACGATGCGGGCGTCGATCTGGTCGCATACTCCGGCGAGAAGGTGTTTCGCACTCGTGATGTCGACAGCACCGTCCGCCTGATCGCCGCGCTGATCGATCAGAAGGCCGATGGATACCGTTCGATCGATGCACCACCCAATATGCCCGGCGTGAAGTGTTTCGACACCAAGGACAAAAAGACCTCGTCACTCACTTTTCCGCCGGCGTGCTATCTCGCGTACGACAGATACGTCGCGAAGGTCGAGGGAACCAATGTGCAAGAGGCATATCAAAAGGCCGCTGCGCAATATAAGTTACTTGCTTTCGGGCGTTAGGGGAGGGCATGAAGCTCACTACGAAGCCGACGGCGGTTCGAATCGTGGTGGCGCTGTGCACGGCCGCGGCGTTGGCCACCGTATCGGCGGGCTGTGGCGCGCAGGTGACCGGACAGCCGGTTCGTGTCGAGCCGGACGTGTCGAAGCTCGACGTCGGCAACTATCAGACCAAGCCCCGCCAGGTGGGTAATGCCAAGAGTGACAAACAAGCTCGGGCGCGCGAGGCACAACGACTGGCCGACTACGTGGCGCTGCCGTACGAAGCCGATCCCGCCTATGTCGAGGATGCCTGGGGCATCGCGACGCATATCGTCCTCAACCGGAAAACCCTCGGCAGCCTCGTCATCAACGACACCTTCGATGATGTCGCGAAGGATTTGGTCGCGGGCTGGGTCAACGCATGGAGCACCGGGGGCGCGCAGGCGGACAAGCGACGGACGCTGAATGTCGCGGTGCTGATGTTCCCGGATGCGCAAACCGCGGCGGCGGTCGGGCCGACCCTCGAACACGACGACTTCACCTACAACCCCGACAATCAGCCTGTTCAGATCGCACAGCCGAATACCTACGCGCATTGGCGGCCGGGCATCTCCTCCGTCGGCTCGTGGACGGTGCACGACCGGTACATCGTCTACATCAAAGTGGTGGACGACATCTCCGCACCCGATCTGCCCGCGTTGACATCGCAGGTCGAGAAGATGCTCGGCGTGCAACTCCCGCTGCTCGACAAATTCCAGCCGACTCCGGCGGGTGACCTCGCACGGATCCCGCTCGACCCGCAGGGTTTGCTCGGCCGCACCATTCCCAGCAATCCGGAAAGACCGAACCGTGCCGAGCCCGACGGTGTATTCAGCGGCCGCGGGACGGTGTCGTTGATGAATGCCGACCAAACCACACTGCCCGAACTGCAGCAGCACGGCGTGGATCTGGTGGCGTTCGGTGATGCCGTCGTCTTCCGAACCAGAACATCGACGGATGCCGAGGCCCTGTGGGCGAAGTGGCAGCCATTGAAGTCCGATCAGAAGATGATCGGCGCACCGGCCGGGCTCGGCGAACATGTGCAATGTTTCGCGGATGGGGTAACCGAGAAAAATCCGACCGGCTCGATGAATCTGTGTAAGTTCCAGGTCGATCGATACGTCGTGCAGGCGTTCGGGAAGCAGCTGCAGGATCTGCATCAGAAGGTCTCCGCGCAGTATGTCCTGCTGCAGAGCCGTTGAGGACGGTTCGGATGCGACTCGAATACCCACCGACGACTTGCTAGATTTCTGACGGAGGCTCGCGTGTCCGGGCGTTCGACATCATCGAGGAGGACCGAATGGCGTTGCGGCCCGGCGCAATCGTAGGCGGCTACCGGGTACTTCAAGTTCTCGGCAGCGGCGGTATGGGCACGGTGTACCTGGCCCAGAACCCGATCCTCCCCCGTCGTGACGCACTGAAGGTTCTCAGCGCCGATCTGTCCACCGATGACGAGTTCCGCGCCCGCTTCGAGCGCGAAGCGAATCTGGCCGCCGGGCTCGATCATCCGAACATCGTCGCGGTGTACAACCGTGGCGAGGAGAACGGCCAGCTGTGGATCGCCATGCAGTACGTCGACGGCGTCGATGCCTCGGACGAGGCCAAGAAGGGTCCCGCCGTGATGACCCCGCAGCGGGCCCTGCGGATCGTGTCCGAGGTGGGCAAAGGGCTCGACTACGCGCACCGGCGCGGGCTGCTGCATCGAGATGTGAAACCGGCAAATTTCTTGCTCTCCGCCGCCGAAGAGGGCGACGAGGAACGAGTACTGCTCACCGACTTCGGTGTCGCGAAATCGTCCGAGGACGGCCAAGACCTCACTGCCACCGGCAATTTCATGGCCACCGTTGCCTATGCTCCGCCCGAGCAGTTGGTTGGAACCAGCCTGGACAGCCGCGCTGATATCTACAGCCTCGGCTGCTCGTTCTTCAAACTGCTGACCGGACAGAACCCGTATCCGTCGACTATGCCGGCCGTGGTCATGATGGGCCATCTGCACGAGCCGCCCCCGAAACTGAGCGCGGTTCGACCGGGTCTGCCGCCCGCGCTGGACGCGGTGATCGAGAAGGTGATGGCCAAGGACCCGGCACAGCGCTACGCAACGTGTCGCGAGTTCACCCAGGCCGCCGAGGCCGCCCTCTACGGCACGCAATTCCGTGCGCCGGAGGCCGGGTACTCGACCGATAACCGCATACCTGTCGCGGGATATACGACCAACCCGACCATGCCGGTCACCGGGGATCCCTACGCCACCGGCACCGGCTACCACACGCAAACCCGAACTCCCGCTGCCGGATTCGCGCAGCGCGAGAACACCGACCAAAGCCTGGTCGCGACACAGCGAAATCACTCCCCTCGATCAGGCATCCGCCGATTCCTGATTCCCGCGGCTCTGGCCGTGGTCGTCATTGCCGCCGTCGCGGCCGGAACATTTTTCCTCACCAACGGTGGGTCCGATCCCGGTGGCAGTGGCGACAAGGTGGCCGAAGCGCGAAACGCCAACCCGCAATTCTCGGGAAAGACTGTCACCGCATTCAATTTCGGCAATTCGACACTCTCGGTAGTACTCAATCCCAGCGAGCAGTCCAAGTTCCTGCAGAATCTCGGCTTTGTCTACAGCACCAAATACAAGGCCGTCGGCGACGAGAAGTCGCCCCGATCGCTGTCGGCCGCAAGTTATTCGGCGGATATCGATTCCGAGGTCGTGATCGTGCTGCGGACCGACAGCCAAGCCGGGAACGGTGGCCTGCGTGGCTTGCCCGGGGGCATTCTGTCCAGCAACGCGAAAATCGTTGTGGTCGACGACGCGTCGACAGTGCAGGCCTTCCAGGTATGGACCGGACAGTCCCCGGACACGCTTGTCGACAAAATGGTTCCGTCGATCGCCAAGGTCGTCAAGTAGCACAACTGCGGTGAGCCACAACTCTTATCGAACCGGGATCCGTCTTGTAGACGCGACATAGCGCTGTTCGGTAGGGTGTTCGCAGCCAGCCCACTCGCCAGTTCAGGTGGCCGCGAAGGGGGAAGGAGGGGATCGGTGTGCTGGTGGCGACCGAGACGACGACATTGCGGTCCGAGACATGCCGGGGGATCTTCGAGGCCCTCCGACCGTGATGTGGCCGGTCGACAACGCTACAGCGCCCGTGCGACGCGGTGGACCTACCAGATTCTTTCGAACTGGATGGAACCGAACGGGCCCAAGACGCGTCCAACCATATGAAGAGGTCAACTAGCACTTGGGACGTTGACCAGAACCAGAACCAGGAGCAGAGCGATGACTTCACCAGGGAATTTCGCTGCGGATACCGAGGGTATCAATGCGAAGGCGAAGGAGTTCCAGGAGCAGCACAACAGCCTGATGCTCGCCATCCGGCAGTTGAAGACCGATGAAGACAACATCACGAACGGCGCCAACTGGCAGGGTGCCGCCCGTGACGCGTTCAACGCCTTCATGGAGCGCTACTACTTCCAGGCCGACAAGATGAACGACCAGCTGATGGAGACCTCCGAGAAGCTGCTGAAGATGAGCAACTCGTTCTCCGATCAGACCGACGACTTTGCCTCCAAGGTGCAGGCGCAGGTTTCCAGCCTCGACCTGCCTGCGGTCTAAATTCCAAACCACGCAGCATAGGAGCCTGAACAATGAGCAGTGGCAAGCCCATCTCCGCCAATTTCGACGGGGTTGCTGACGGCGCGCGTCAGATCATCAACCGTGCCGAGACCATCCGGAACGAGCTCGAGGCCTTCGAGAAGAAGGTCAAGGCGTTCTTCGACACCCAGGGTGGTCAAGCGAAGGAAGCGTTCGACCAGTACCAGACGACCTGGAACCAGCATGTCGTTCAGCTGAACACGACCCTGCAGGGCGCCGCTCAGCTTGTCGACAAGGGCAACTCCGAACTCCAGGGCACGGACACCGCGCTCGCTGGCCTCTTCTGAGATTCGACTCGGAACCATTCGTGCCCCCGGCAGTTGCCGGGGGCACGAATTATTTACGCGGAAGAGCGATTACGGTGTGACCTAGTTTACGGTGTGGTCTGAATGGATTCCGCGAACTGTTCACAGGTCTGCGCGATCGAGTTCCAGCCGCCGAGATACTGGCATCCGGTGCTGACCTGAAGTCCGTGCTCTACCAGCACATGCCAGCTCACAGTTGAGCCGTCGCCCGGGTGTTCGGTATAGGCGAGACCGGACTTGCCACCGAAGATCACGTCGTGCTTCAGGTCGCTCAGCTTGCCGTTGGGCTGTTGCTTCATCTGGGTTTCGAGGTCGGCGGCGACTTGTTCGTATCCGGTGCCCGGGGCGACGACGGTCTGGATCAGGGTGATACGGGCACGGGTGCCATCCGATGGAACGAGGTCGACTCGCGATTTGGTGGTGTCGACGGCCTGCGTCAGACGCCACCCCGCCGGGATCTGAAAGCGTACGCGGCCAACGGTTTCCGACGATGCCTTCGAAGTGGTCGATGGTTGGGTGACCGGCGACTGCGAAGTCGTGCCCATGGCCGCTGATGGGCTCGGTGCCGCAACCGCGGACGTTTCGTCCGAGCCGTTGAATGCGAAGACGGCGCCGACAGCGACCGCGGCGAGCACCAGCACTCCGGCGATACCGCCGATCGCATAGGCCTTGGTATTTCGACCGGGTGGCTGCATGGCCGCGGCGCGCTGCCGCAGCGGCTGCATCCATTCGGTGCTCGGCAGCGGCGCGACTTCGGGGTGGTATTCCGGTTCCTGCTGTGGTCCACGGACCAGATCCGCGCCGGCGATCGGACGCACCTCGATCGCCTGCGTGCAGATCTGTTGCACCGCCGACCGGATCAGGTCCAGCTTCGCCGGGTCGGAAATTCCGACGGCCTGAACGATATCTGCGGGCTGACCAGCGAGCACGCGATCGATGAGCTCGCACAGATCGTAGAAGGCACTCGATTCCGGCTCGATATCGGCAACCGCGAGATTCGGTTCGTGCTCACACGATTCGATGTGGATGCCCTGATGGCTGCGCACCACGGTGGCTACGGTGGTCGCGAGCGGGCCGAATTCCAAGACGACCGTGCGGCGACTACGGGCGGTGCCGACATCGGCGACCACTGCGCGAATTGCCATGTCCTCGAAGACCACGTCCGCGGCGAAGCGGCGGGCGGCCTCGGCGAATACCGCTCGCCGACGGCCACCCCATTCGGTCGGGCATACGACGGTGATCTGCGCACACGGCATGGGGACGCCGAGATTGCGCATCACGGTCGCGACCACCGACGCCATCGCCTCGGCGAGGGTCGGCACGCGCGGCAGCAAGGCGATTCGATCCGCCGCGACGTACTGAACGGCGGAGCTGACCTGCGTCGGCGGCGTAAGTGGTTCGCCGACAACGAGATCCCCGTTGCTGCCGAGCACCACCGAGGGCGGCACATCCCAATGTGTCGCCGGACCGCGCGCCCATATGCGGGTGTCGGTCACCACCAGATCGACGTTCGGCATCACTCGGCCGGTGGCATCCAGGCCAGCTGAATCAGGCCCTCACTATTGCGTGTGACGTAGGTGCCTCGACCAGGCGGTTTGATACCGGGGCGAGTGGTACCGAAGAGCACGCCTTCGTCTTTATTGCAGCTCATGACCAAAGCGGCCGAACCGAGATCCTTCATACGCGCCACCGTCGCTTCATACATGGCTCGGCTGGCACCGCCGGAGCGGCGCGCGATGATCACGTGGAAGCCGAGGTCACGCGCATGCGGCAGGTGATCGACCAGTGCCGACACCGGGTTGCCGCTGGAGGAGGCGACCAGGTCGTAATCGTCGACGATGACGTACAGCTCCGGACCACGCCACCACGAGCGGTCGCGCAACTGCTGCGGCGTGACGTCGGATCCCGGGGTCCGCTGCGAGACATAGGCGGCGAGGTCGGCCATGTTCTGGGTGAACTGTGGTGCGGTGGAGCCGTATCCGGCGAGGTATCCGTCGGGCACGAGTCCCAGCATGGTCCGTCGGTAGTCGCCGAGGATGAATCGCGCCTGATCCGGGGTATTCGAGGCCGCGATGCCCTCGATGATCGACCGCAGCAATGTCGTCTTACCGCTTTCGGTATCACCGATGACGATGAAGTGCGGGCTCTCGTTGAAGTCGAGGTAGACCGGTGCCAGCTCGGATTCGTTGATGCCGAGCGGAATTCGCATGCATTTGGCTTCGGGGGTGGCCTGCGACGGCCAGTTGCCCGCGAGCTGCAGCAACTGCTCACGCGACAGCATTTCCGGCAGCATCCTGGCCGCGGGCGCCGGGCGGCCTGGGGTCAGACGGGCAATGGTCGCCACCGCATCGGCGACGGCTTGGCCGAGGTTGTCCTGATCCGCGCTGCCATCGATGCGCGGCAGACCGGTCAGCATGTGCAGGCACTCGGGCGTCATACCGCGGCCCGGACGGCCCTGTGGCACAAGCGAAGCGAACTTGCGGCCGAGGTCGGAGTCCATGGGGTCACCGAGGCGGAGTTCGATGCGGGTGCCGATCTGGTCTTTCAGTGCGGGGCGGGCCTCGGCCCAGCGGGCGAGGGCGATGACCACGTGGACGCCGTAGGACAGGCCCTGGACCGCGAGGTTCATGATGGGCTGTTCGAGCGGGTCGAAGTCCTGGCGGATGGAGCCGAAGCCGTCGATCACCAGGAAGACATCGCCGAAGGGGTCCTCGTGCGCGCCGGCCGCGGCCGGACTGCTGGCCGGGTCCATGGCGCGCAGGCGGCGGAATTCGGTCATCGATTCGATGCCGAGCTGGCGGAACCGCGCCTCGCGCTGGCGGACGATGGTGGTCATTTCGGCGATGGTGCGGCGGACCTTGTCCTCATCGAGGCGGCTGGCCACCGAACCCACGTGCGGCAGGCCCTCGAGGCTGGCCAGGGTGCCGCCACCGAAGTCGAGGCAGTAGAACTGCACCTGTTCGGCGGTGTGGGTGAGCGACAGAGCCATGATCATGGTGCGCAGGGCCGTCGACTTACCCGACTGCGGGCCACCGACAACCGCGACATTGCCGCGCGAACCCGACAGGTCCACGACGAAGGGGTCGCGGCGCTGGTCGTAGGGGCGGTCGACGATGCCCATGGGCGCGCGCAGGGTGGCGACGGCGGAGTATTCGCCGGTGAGCACACTGCGCGGGATGAGTTGGTCGAGGGTGGGGGCCTCGTCCAGCGGCGGGAGCCAGATCTCGTGGGCCGGGCGGCCGTGGCCGCGGATGCGGGAGGCCAGCATATTGAGATTGGAGATCTGTTCGCCGTCTTCGGATTGCGGTTCGGGATCGTGCGTCGGCTCGGACGGCAGCGGAACCCGGTCGATGGCGCGGAAGTCGACGTGGGTCGCGGTGAACGGTCTTGCCTTGATGTCGATTTCGCCACCCGCGACACCGGCCTGGGTGACCTCGCGCTGTGAACCGCCACCGACGTACGGGCCCGAGACGTAGGCCGCTTGGAAGCGCTGGATCTCACCGGAGTCGGATTTGAGGTAACCACCGCCGGGTACGCCGGGCAGGTTGTAGGCGTCGGGGACACCGAGGACCTGGCGGGATTCGTTGGCGGAGAAGGTCTTCAGACCGATGCGGTAGGAGAGGTGACTCTCCAGACCCTTCAGCTTGCCTTCTTCGAGGCGCTGCGAGGCGAGCAGCAGGTGCACGTGCAGCGAGCGGCCGAGTCGGCCGATCATCACGAAAAGCTCGGCGAAATCCGGGTGCTGGGTGAGCAATTCGGAGAACTCGTCGAGCACCACGAACAGTGCGGGCAGCGGGTCGAGGTCGGCACCGGCGGCGCGCGCCTTCTCGTATTCGGAGACGTTGGCGAAGTTGCCCGCTTGGCGCAGCACTTCCTGGCGGCGGTTCATTTCACCGGCCAGGGCGTCGCGCATACGGTCGACGAGGTCGGCTTCCTCTTCCAGGTTGGTGATGACCGCCGCGACGTGCGGAACGCCGTCCAAACCGAGGAAGGTCGCACCACCCTTGAAGTCGACCAGCACCAGGTTCAGCTGATCCGGCGAATGCGTGGCCAGCAGACTGAGCACCAGGGTGCGCAGGAATTCCGATTTACCGGAACCGGTTGCGCCGATGCACAATCCGTGCGGGCCCATGCCACTTTCCGCGGCTTCCTTGATATCGAGTTCGATGGGCGCGCCGTCGGCGCCGACACCGAAGGGCACGCGCAGCCGCTCGCGGCCGTAGCGCGGGCGCCAGGCGTGTTCGGGATTGAATGTGCCGATATCGCCGAGCTTCATCAGCTGGGTCCAGGTCGAGATCACTTCGGCGTCATCGTGTTCGACATCGCTGCTGCGCTGGGTCGCGGCACGATACGGTGCGAGTCGACGCGCGACCTGCTGGGCCTGTTGCGGGCTGATCCGGTCGATGAGCGCGAAACGTTCCTGGTTGCCGGTGGCACCGCGACCGACGCATTCACCGTTCTCGACGACCATCTTGATGCCGCGCGAAACCGCCAAACGCGGTGCGTAGCCACACAAGTCGATAATGGTCACGCCTTCGTAGCCGGATTCGCGGAGTTGGTCCTCTTCGGCCTCCAGCAGGCCGCCGTCGACGACGATGACGATATGCACCAGGTTGGCGTTGGCGGGCTGGTTGCGGGAGTAGCGAACGCGGTTGGCCAGCAACGGATGCAGGCCCGCGGTGGCCTCGCGGATCGAGCCGTAGAACATGCGCTGGGTGCCGATACCGTCCTGCGCGTCCGGATGCTGGGTATGCGGCAGCCACTTGGTCCACTCCCATTCGCGCGCGGTGTCCGGACCGCAGACGACGGCGATGAGCACCTGGTCCGGCGCCTGGAACATGCACAGCTGCAACAACATTGCCCGGGTCATATCGCGGGCCTCGGCGCGGTCGCCGTCGAGTGCGATGGTCGCGAAGCCCTTGACCGCGATCGCGGTCGGCAGATCCGGAACCGTGGAGTGCGCGCGCACGAAGCGGCGCAGCGAAACCGCCGCGATCGGCTCCAATTCCTCGACCGGACCGGTCTCCGGCGCGACCAGACGGGTGGCAAGGCGCTGGCCGCCGATGCCGATGCGGGCGTGGCAGAAATCCTTGTCCCCGGCGCGGCGTTCCCACATTCGGCTGGTACCGGCCAACATCCAGATCAACGCGGGCTCGGGGTGGCTCCATTCCACCGAGGCACGCTGCTGGGTGGCGGTCTGGTCGACGTCCTTGCGGACCTGGTCGAGGTAGCGCAGATAGTCCTTGCGGTCCTCGTTCGCCTCGGCCGCCTTCTGTCCCTTACCGCTGCCCTGACCGGCGAACATGCCGACCATGGAGACGACCATCATCATCGGGAACATCATGCTCATCGGATTCGATGCGATGCTGCCGCCCTGGGTGAACAGCAGCGCCATCATGCCGACCATGCCGACCACCATCACGACCGGCATCAGCTTCGATACCAGGCTGCCCGGTGTCACCCTTGGGATTTCGGGCGGCGGCTGGAGCGTGACCTCGCCACCTGGCGTGCGCGGCATCTCGCGACGCGCACGCCGCTGGAACCGGACGGTACTCATCGGACGAGATCCCCCTCTTCGCAAGCTGCACTTTTTCGGCCTCAGTGTAGAGGGCACAGCTGACATGTCGTACAGTTCGACCAGCATTCTGCTGCCCGAACGGTGGGTTCGCAAGCTCGGCCCCCTCGCGCACGGGACGCGGAAATACGAGGTAGAGACCGAGTTGGGGGAAGCTTGACGCACGCGCGACTTGACCACATCGACGAAGAATCCTCGCGCGGCATCGTCCGTGCACCCGACCTTGCCCGGGTCACGATTCTTGCGAAGCACACCCAGGTGGATATGGCGATTCCGGTCGATGTGCCGGTCGCGCTGGTTATTCCGAGTGTCGTCGACATGGTCGCTCAACACAGCCGCACCAACGATTTCGACAATGAGGGCGAGCGCTTCGAGCCCGCCGAATGGGTGCTGGCCCGAATCGGCCACCCGCCCTTCTCCAATTCGCTGAGCCTCGGTGAGCACGGCGTGCGCGACGGCGAGCTGCTCATGTTGGAGAGCGCCTCGCATACCGCGCCGACGCCGCTGTTCGACGACATCATGTACAACGTCGCGATAGCCGACGCCGACCACTACCGCAGCTGGACACCGAAGGTCGCGCGGATCACCGGTTCGGTGCTCGCCGCACTCACCATGATCGTCGGCTGTCTCGGCCTGCTGCTGTCCAAGGACGCGCTGCCCGGCTGGGTGAGCGGTTCGCTCGCGTTGACCGTGGCGATTCTGCTCGTGGTCGCGGGCATGGTGCTCAGCCGGATGTACGGCGATACCTCGACCGCGCTGGTGCTCGGCGGCTGTGCGCTGCCGGCCGCGTTCACCGCCGGGATGCTTTATGTGCCCAACGATTACGGCTGGGCGCATCTGCTGCTCGGTTCGGTATTGGTCGGCGCGACAGCGGTTCTCGCATGGCGCGTCACCGGCGTCGGCCTCGCGCTGTTCATCGGCGCGGCCACGCTCGCGGTGTACGCGGTACCGGCCGCGCTGGTCGGCGTGCTGACCGAGCAGCCGGAGAAGGCCATCGGCGCCGTCGGCGCCGCGCTCGGACTCGCGGGACTTTCGCTCGCGCCACGGGTTTCGATGTTGCTCGCCAGCCTGCCGCTGCCGCCGGTGCCCTCCCCCGGCACCCCGATCGATCCGACCGAGGACGATCCGGACGATCACCGCGCCCTGCCGACCATGGAAGTGCTGCGGGTGAAGTCGGAGCGGGCCCGCATGTATCTGGCGGGACTCGTCTCGGCGACCACGCTGCTCTCGGTGGCGGGTGCGCTGTCGGCCACCGATCCCGGTGCCGACGACCCGTACTGGCCGGGCATCGCGCTGGCACTGGTGACCGCTGTGGTGCTGATGTTCCGCAGCCGGACCTACGCGGGTGCGGAACAGGCCGTGGTGCTGATCGCGGGCGGCGCGGCGATCGTGCTGATCATGATGGTCGGCGTCGCCATCGGCATGGAACAGCCACTGGCCGTCTTCGGGGCGGCGATGGTGGTGCTGGTCACGGCGCTGATTCTCGGCATCATCATCCCGAACCAGTCCGCGACACCGCCGATGCGCCGCGGCGTCGAATTGCTCGAGTACGCGTTCGTGGCCGCCGTACTGCCGCTGGTGTTCTGGGTGGCCTCGCTCTACTCGCTCGTTCGCGGGCTGTGAACCGGCATGTGCGCGTCGCGGCGGCGGCCGTGGCGTTGGGCCTGAGCGCGTCGCTGGGTCTAGGGGCCGGTGCCGCGTCCGCGGATCATCCACCCGCGGTGAATCCGGGTCTGCTGCCCGCTGGCGATCCGGCCGCACCACCCGAAAAGACCGAGCGGCCAGCCAATTCCGACTGCTCGAACACGGTATCGGGCGGTGAGGGCGCGACGATTCCCACCGCGCAGCGTTCGCTCGATCTGGAAAGTGCGTGGCACTTCTCCAAAGGCGAAGGCCAGACCGTCGCGGTCATCGATACCGGCGTAGCCCGGCACCCTCGGCTGCCAGGACTGATCGCGGGCGGCGATTTCGTCGCGAATTCCGGTGACGGCACCGAGGACTGCGACGGGCACGGCACCTTTGTCGCGGGTCTGATCGCCGCTTCGAAGGTCGACGGCCAGGGGTTCTCCGGTGTCGCGCCGGAAGCGCGCATCATGACCATCCGCCAGACCAGCAAGATGTATCAGAAGGAAGGCCGGGCCAGGGAGCGCAATCCCGACGACCTGCCCGAGGGCTACGGCAATCTGGCCACCATGGCCTCGGCGATCCGGCGTGCGGCCGATGCGGGCGTGAGCGTCATCAATATCTCCGAGGTGTGGTGCGGCTCGTCCAATGACGTCGACGGATCCATCGGCGCGGCAGTGCGATACGCGACGCTGGAGAGGAACGTGGTCGTGGTCGTGGCGGCCGGGAATCAGGACGGCTCCTGCAAGACCGAACAGCAGATCATCGACCCGCTCCGTCCGTCCGCCGATCCGTGGAGCAATGTCAAGGTCAATGTGAGCCCGGCGCGCTGGGACGACTACGTGCTCTCGGTGGGCTCGATCGATTCGAACGGCGCGCCGTCGAAGTTCACCGTGCCGGGACCGTGGGTGAGTGTGGCCGCGCCGGGCGAGAATATGGTTTCGCTCGACCCGCGCGGAACCGGCACCGCTACCGGCACCGTGAATCAGCAAGGGCAGCAACAGGCGATGAGTGGGACGAGCTTCGCGACGCCGCTGGTTTCCGGTGTGGTCGCGCTGGTACGAGCCCGCTTTCCGGATATGAGCGCGTTGGACGTCGTCGAGCGGATACAGGCCACCGCGCACGCGCCCGCCGAGGGGTGGAGTCCGTATATCGGCTACGGCGCGGTCGATCCGATCGCGGCGCTGACCGATGAGGTGGGCGGCGCGCCGCTGCCGCCCAAACGGCCGAGCCCCGCCGAGAGCACCCAGCTCGCGGTGCCGAAACCGGCTCCGCCGCCGGACAATCGAGCCCGCAATGTGGCGCTGATCGGCACCGGAGTCATCGGGACCGCCTTGGTGCTCGGCTACCTCGCCTCGTTTCCGATCCGCCGCCGCTTCGGGGTCAGCTCGGACGATATGTAGCGTCGTCGTGGCAAACGGCGGTACACAGGGTGTCGCACCCGATCGATACAGGTAGTTCCCATGGTCCAGACGAGCGCAGCACCATCCGACGACAGCAGACCGAGCCGTAGACAAACCTGGGAGCGCGCGACCGGTATCCCGATGCTGGTGCTCGCCGTGCTCTTCATCTGCGTCTACGCCTGGCATGTACTGGACACCGGAGCGTCACCGCGACTCGATGCCTGGCTCGAACGGGTCGACATCATGATCTGGGCGGTGTTCGCCGTGGACTTCGGCATCCGGACCTGGCTGTCCACCGATCGCTGGCGGTTCGTGCGCACCCATCCGCTTGAGCTGTTGATCGTGCTGTTGCCGCCGTTCCGTCCGGTACGGCTGTTGCGGGCGGCGCTGTTGGTGCTCGACCAGCTCAACCGCAACCGGGTGACGCGCGCTCGGCTCGCGATATTCGTCGGCACCAGTTCGGCACTCACGCTGATGCTGTGCAGTCTGGCGTTCTTCGACGCCGAATACGGCGCACCCGACAGCAAGATCCACAATTTCGGCGACGCGCTGTGGTGGTCCATGGTGTCGGTGACCACGGTCGGCTACGGCGATGTGTATCCGGTGACCGTGCACGGCCGCCTGATCGCGCTGATCCTGATGACGCTCGGCATCGGCCTGATCAGCTTCGCCATCGGTACCACGACCAGCTGGGTAATGGAGCAACTGAAGGCCGTCGAGGTGAGCACCGACCGCACCGAAGGCGAGATCACGGTGCTGATCGACGAAATCCGCGCGCTACGCAGCGAAGTCGCCGAGTTGCGCGCGGCCTCGATGGCGCAGCACTAGCTCAATTCGCCGAGGCGACAGGCGATTTCGAGGGTGATGGATCCGCGGCGACGCCGTCGTGGGCGACCATGGCATCCGCACGGGCCAGGCTCGGACCTGCCGCGAGCAGGCCGACGATCGGCCACGGTGCGGGTTCGGCCTTGGTGCCCGAATCCGAATCCATGCCGAGCGCCTTTTCGGCATCGGAGTCCTTGATGCCGTAGCGGACACCGGTGTCGGCGATGTAGAACTTGCTGTCCTTGCGGCGGCTGTCGGGTTCGATGCCGGTGGTCTGGACGAAGGCACCGGTGCCCGGCGGGATGTAGACCGAGTCGGCATTGGCACCGGAGCCGTCGGCCTGGGCCAACGGTACGAGTTTGGCACTATCCGGAATCGGCAGTGCCACACCGGTGAGCACCGAAAGTTCGGCGCGATTGCCGCCGTCTTTATTGTCCGCGGCAGCGGCAAGTGGCTTCCAGGACAGGCAGCTGACCGGCTGGTCCTTGTAGTCGACGATGGACGGCACGGCCTGTGGGTACGCGCCGACCTGCAGTGCGCTCGACACCGGCGCGTAGGTCTTGTCGGTCTGATCGACGACATCGTTGCCGGTCGTCGAGCGGTATCGGTTGCGGATGATCTCGGCGGTGACCGGTGAGATCGGCTGCAGACCGTCTTGCAGCACAACGTATTCCGTATTGGGCTGCGCGGGCACATGCACAACGTCGCCGATCCGGTGGTTGCCGACCGAATAGCTCACCGACCCGCCCGGATTGTCGATCGTGGGCGGAATGATCGGCAGCACTTCGGGAATCGTATTGAGCAGGCCCTCGCCGATCGGCCGGGCGGCAGCACCGGTGATCTTCAACGCGTCGGTGACGGCGCGATCCTTGAGGTTGACGCGTGCGCGCTTGCCGTCGTAGACCAGATACGCCGAATCCCTGCCCTGGACCAGCAGCGCCCGGTCCTTACCCAGCACCGAGGCCTTCTCGCCGAGCGAGAGACTTCCGGCGAGCACCGAGGTGGTGAGGTCCTTGCTGCCGTCCACCTTCAGCTGGTCGCAGACGGTCCAGATCCGGCCCTTGCCGTCCTTGTCGAAATGTAGCGAAGAGGGTGCGCCCGGAATGCCGATCAGCTGACCGCGTGCCTTCTTGCCGATCTCGGATTCCTTGACGATGACGGCCTTTTCCGGCGATCCCGCGGCCAACCGGGCCGACGCGAGGTTCAGCGTCGGATGCACCACATCGTTGATCACCACGTAGACGGCGCCGGATTCCTTGCCGATCAGAATCTTGCTGCTGCCGATCTTGTCCTGCGGACGCAGCAGTGCCAGCACACCACAACCGGCGAGCACCACGATGGCCATGATCAACCCGGCCGCGTAGGCGCGGGACTGGGAGCGCATCGGATCGTGCAGCATGCGCACGTCCCGGCGGACCAGTGCGTGCTCCATCCGGCGGACCAGGAAGCGGTAACCGCTCACCTGCCACCGTGTAGTGGGTTTTGAAGGCATGTTTCCCTCCCCGAACAATGCTCGTGTTCGCGGAACACAGTACAGTTCCCGAGGACTATTGTTCAGCTCGGCCGCTGCGATACGGCCGATACCGGGTACTTGGGGGACGACGATGGCCGAACAAGCCGGCGCGGGACCACGCCCGCTGCTCGGGCGCATCTCATTGCCGAATCTGTTGATCGCGCAGGTGATCGGGCTCGTTGCCGGATTGCTCGCCCTGTTGGTCGGGCTCGCCGCCTGGCCGGCATTGGGCGTCGCGGTGGTCGTCGGACTGTTGCCCCTGATCCCGCTCGCCAAACGCACCATCCTGGATTGGCTCGTGACCTGGTGGCGCTATGTCACCCGCGGCGACTACCAGCTCGGAGATACCGTCGACTTCCGCGGTTCGGACGGCCGCTCGCTGGGTCTGTACTGGGAAGGCAGCCGGGTTGTCACGGTCGTCGAGGTGCTGGCACCCAAGGGCGGGCTGACCCGGATCGCCCGCACCACGGTGCACGCCTCACATCTGCTGCCGCTGCCGGAATTGGCGAAATGCCTGAACCAGCACGACATTCTGCTCGCCGGTATCGACATCATCAGCCATGGTCACCGCAGCCGCTCCGGTACGCCCGCGGGTTCGATCTACGAATCGCTGCTCGGTCCGCTGCCCGCGACCGCGCACCGGAATGTGTGGCTCGCCATCAGCTTCGACGCGATCGCGTGTCCGGAGGCCGCTGCCCGGCGTGGTGGCGGTAGTGAGGGTGCCTCCCGGGCGGTAACCATTGCGACGCAACGCATTATGCGCACCCTGGAGGACGCCGACTGCAGCGCCCGCATCCTCACCGCGCCCGAGATCCGCAAGGCGGTCCTGCAGGTCACACAGGGCTTCGATCCGCGCACGCTGACTCATCGCTGGCGCCACGCCGAAGTCGGCAACAGTGTGAATATCGGTAGCGCTGTCGACCCGAAGCGGCTCGGTTCGGATCTGCTCTCGCAACTGTGGGTCGCGCCGTCGCGCGGTACCACCGTCGCGGTGCGGCTGCGTCCCGGCAATTCGGCCGATTCGGTGAGCATCGGCGCGGCCTGGCGGCTGACCACACGAGAGCTGCCGGAGCGCACCAAACTCAAGGGTCTGATCTCGATGAACGGGCGGCAGCGCGATGGTCTGCTCGCGCATCTGCCGCTGGCCATTCCGGATCTGGATGCCGCCGTCCCGGTGACCGAGTACCCGATCGATGTGATCGGCGCACTGCATTTGCCGTCGTCGGGGTGCGGTCAGCTGATCGGGTCGGACGACGAGGGTCAGGGTGTCGCGGTTCGCATTGTCGGTACCGGTATCTCGACCGTGTACGTGGCCGGTGAGCTGTATCTGGCTCAGCAGTTGGTGTTCCGCGCGTTGGCGGTCGGCGAACGCATCCTGATCCGTACCGATCGGGCGCATGCCTGGGAGAACCTGGTGACCACCATCGGGAATCCGGAACGGCTGCAGATCGCGGTGGAGACGCACCAATCCGATGCCGGGTTCACCGCGACCGTGGTCGACGGTGTGCTGGCACCCGCACCGCACGCGGGCGTCACGACCGTCTACGTGACCGGAGATCCGATGGGCTGGCCCGCGACCCGTCCGGACCTGTCGATCCACCAGCCGGGAGCCATCGGCAACCATGTGGTGCTGCGGACCGGAACTGCTCAGGTCGATCTGACGCTGGTGTCGATTCCGCGCGAGGCGACCTATATCGGGCACCCGCGGGGGCGCCGGGCTATGGCGGGGAGCCCGCAGTAGCGGCTGGTTTCGCTGCGCTGGAGTCTGAGAGACCGGGCAACCACCAGGCCTTTGTGGCGGGCGCGCTGCCCGATAGGCGGTTGGTCAGCCCGGGTAGGGGTCGGTGGCGCGGGCGGCGCGGAGAGTTCTTGCCCACCAAGCCAATTGGCGGATCAGGCGATCGCCGGCGTCTATGGCGGCACCGTCCTGGGTGTTACCTGATTCGTCGAACCGCTTTCTGGCCTGGTGGAAGCTGACGGTTTCGCGGATGGAGACCATGTGGATTTCGGCGACCACCTGGCGGAGCTGTTCCACGGCGCGCAGACCGCCGGAGAGGCCACCGTAGGAGACGAAGCCGATGGGTTTGGCACGCCATTCGTGTTTCGCGTTGTCGAAGGCGGTTTTCAGGGACGCCGGGTAGCCGTGGTTGTACTCGGAGGTAATGGCGACAAAGGCGTCGGCGGCGGCCAGGCGCCGGCGAAAGGCCTCGACCTCGGCGGTGACGGTCAGGTCCGTCGGCAGTGCGGTGGTGATGAGATCGATGACGCCGGTATCGAATTCGGGGGTCGCCCGGACCGTGCGCAGGAACCAGTCGGCGACCACCGGAGCGAATCGCTCCGGGCGCGTGCTGGCCACGATGACCTCTAGCCGTAGCGGAGTATCCACTGGGCGAGCCTAACTCCGGATGCCGACGGTACGGCCGAGGCGGTGCGATGATGTCGAATTCATTCGCGCAATCGCCTCGACGCCCGGCGCCGTGATCCGCATGATTGGACGGGGCTTCGGCGCTCGAACCCCGGTGCGACTGTAGGAGGAGACGGCATGATCCTGGTGACCGGAGCGACCGGCAACATCGGCACGGAACTGGTTGCGGCACTGAGCAACTCCGGCGCTGCAGTGCGCGCCTTGGTCCGCGATCCCGCGCGAGCGCAGCTGCCCGCCGGTGTCGAGGCGGTGACGGGTGATCTGAATCGACCGGAGAGCCTGAGCGAAGCCCTGGACGGAGTCACCGCGATGTTCCTGCTGCCGGGCTACGCCGATGCCCCCGAACTGCTCGCGCGCGCCAAAAAGGCGGGCGTAGCGCACATTGCGTTGCTTTCGGGTGGGTCGGCGGCGCTGGCGGATATGAACAACGCGGTCTCCGCGTATATGACACAGGCCGAGCGCGACGTGCGCGAATCCGGTCTGGCATGGACCTTTCTGCGCCCGCGCTCCTTCATGTCGAACGCGCTGCGCTGGTTGCCCCAACTCGAGCAGGGGGACGTGATCCGCGCCCAGTTCCCCGACGTTCCCGTCGCCGCCATCGATCCCGCCGATATCGCGGCCGTCGCGGCGGTCGCCCTGACCGACAGTGGATTGGCCGGCCGGATCCTCGAGCTGACCGGCCCGCGCGCGCTCGTGCCCGCAGATCAGGTCGCGGTGCTCGCCGGAGTGCTCAACCGGCCGCTGGTCTGCCAGGGCTTGACGAATGCGGAGACGCGGGCCGAACTCGAGGCATCCATGCCACAGCACTACGTCGACGCATTCTGGAGCTTCTTCGTCGACGGCACTCTGGACGAATCCCAGGTCTACCCCACGGTGCAGGAGGTGACCGGGCGAGAACCGCGCACCTTCGACCAGTGGGCACACGAACACGCCGAAGCGTTCGTGCCCCCGAAGGCGTGACCGATCGCGCCACCCGGCTGCCCAACTGAACACGGTCCGCATCGAATAACGCGTACCCGAACGGCGCGGGCTCGACAATGCGCCTCGAACGATGGGGTGTGCGCGAAACACAAGGTAATGGCTATCTCGCACCTGAGCCGGGCCACCGTGCCCTCACATCGGCGAGCCTGCCCCGGCCTCCGGTTTCATCGGCTCGCGTTGGGACATGGGCGTTTGCGCATTCGGGGCGACGCCCTCGGCCGCTGATGTCAGCGGCTCCGGCCGGGACACATTGACGTTCGACACCGGAGTGTCGGGGCGGAGCCCGGGTGGCCTGGCGACCGACGCAGCGGATTCGGGGCGGGGTGTGGTGGTTTCCGTCGCGGGGGCGGCGAGTTCGGCCAGGCCTTGCGTAGGCAGGATCTGGGCGGTGAACCCCAGTGTGCGCCTGGCTCGTTCGGGGTCGGCGGCGAGGTGCCGGGCGTCGGCGAGGTGGTAACGGCCGGTTACCACCGGGGCCGGGCCGCCGCGCGCCTTGGCCATGATCGAGGCGACTTCCCACATGGTGACGGGGTGTCCGGAGGCGATATTCAGGGGGAGGAAGCCGGGTGGGCGGTGGTCGACAGCGGCCACGGTGGCGGCCACGATGTCGTCGACGTGCACCACATCCCGAACCTGCCCGCCGTCCTCGCCGACCAACGGCGGGCGGCCCTGATCCAGTGCGGTGAGGAAGTTTCCGATGAACCCGCCGCGCGCACCCGCGCCGTAGCCGTTGTGGTAGCGCAATGCCGTGACCGCCGCGCCGGTGGCCAAACCCCAAGCGAGCGCATAGTTTTCCTGCGCCATCTTGCTGGCACCGTAGCAGCCGCGCGGACGCAGCGGTGCGTCCTCGGGAATCGGCTCCCAGGTGAGCAACTCCCCGGTGCGCGGCGCCATGTGGTCGAACATGCCGCGATCCAGATCGGCTCGCCGCCGCAATCCGGGATAGAACGGCCCGCTGTTCATTCCGCGATAGCGGCCCTCGCCGTACACCACAATGGACGAGGCGAGCACCAGATGACGCACCTTCGCCCGCCCCATCACATCGAGCAGCACCGCCGTCCCGAGATCATTGTGCGCGGCGAATACCGCAGAGTCGGGCCCGGAGGTAACGGCGGCGAGATGACAAACCGTATCGATGCCACGCAGCAACGGTTCGAGCGCATCCGCATCGCGCACGTCCACCCGCGAAACCTCATCCGGCACTGCCACATCCGGCCCGAGCAGATCGATCCCGACCACCTCGTGCCCGGCCGCGGCCAACGCCCGGCCCAACCGCGCGCCGATGAAACCGGCCGCCCCGGTGACAAGCACTCTCATCGCATCCGCACCCCGGCTCCGTATCCGATCCGACTCACCTACCGGCCACTAGCCGCACGAACTCACGGAAGTTCGAACGGCAGCGACACTCCCGCATGGACCCGGCACCGGTCGCAGGTATCGGTTCCGGTGACCGCCGAAACCGAGCGCCGGATCAGTTCCTTGAACGGCCCGAGGTTCTTCTTGAATTCGGCGAAGACATCGACCGCGTGCACACCGTCGCCCTCCTCCAGACCGGCATCCAGATCGGTCACCAAAGCGACTGCGGCGTAGCACATTTCGAGCTCGCGGGCGAGCACCGCCTCGGGATGTCCGGTCATATTCACCAGTTCCCAGCCCTGTGCGGCGAACCAGCGGCTCTCGGCCCGAGTGGAGAAGCGTGGGCCCTGCACCACGACCATGGTGCCCGTCGATTTCATCGGCAGCGCATCCGTCGCGGATTTCGTTGCCGCGGAGCGCAGTTCGTCGCAGTACGGATCGGCGAAGGAGACGTGCACGCCACCGCCGTCGAAGAAGGTCTGCGGACGCCCCGAGGTCCGGTCGACCAGCTGATCCGGCACCGCCACGGTCCCTGGACCCCAGTCCGCGCGCAGGCTGCCGACCGCGCACGGCGCGAAGATCCGCCGCACCCCGATCGAACGCAGCGCCCACATATTGGCCCGGTAGGGCAGCGTATGCGGCGCGAATTCGTGCTGTTTGCCGTGCCGGGGCAGGAAGGCCACCGCGCGGCCCTCCACCTCGCCGACCGCGATCGGCGCGCTCGGCTTGCCGTAGGGCGTCTCGACCTCGACGGTGGTCGCCTCGTTGTCGAAGAAATCGTAGAAGCCACTACCGCCGATCACGGCGAGCGCGGGCCGAACATCCAGACTCATGCACCGATTCTCTCGCTCGTCCCCGCGGCCCGACCAGACGGGTCCATATCCGGCCGACTGGACCTTCATCATGACCTGAGCCGGCCGGGTGATGGCGGTGTCGGTGGGTTCGTCGCGTACGCCCGCCGGGGTGTGGTTGACGGTGGGTGCTCGGTTCGGCCTGTCCGTGGCGGCCGCGACGGCCTGGACACTCGGCCTGACCGGCCTGCTACCGGTGCCGTTCGGTGCGGCCGACACCGCCCTCGCCGAGCATCACCTGCCGGTCTGGCTATCGCTGGCATTGCTGGTCACCATCGGCACGGTGGTGGCGCATGTCCGCGGGGTCGCGGGCGCGGCGCGGGTCGGCGGCGCGCTGGTGGTCGGCGGCATCGCGCTGGCCCGCAGCGGCGCCGAACACCGGGCCCGCACGCCGGTGGCCGATGCGGCGCAGAACGCGGTTACCTGACAACCCCCGCGCGACACTGTACCCTAGGGGGGTATTAACATGGGCCGGTGCGAACCCGGCTGGCGAACAGCGAGGAGACAGTCGGTGACACCCACCCCGTCGCACAATGACACCGCTCCCGTGCCGGGCAGTGACTCGGCGGGCACCATCCACGACCATTCCGGCCACGGCTACATCACCGCCAAGGACGACTACCTCAAGCGGCTGCGCCGGATCGAGGGCCAGGCCCGCGGCCTGCAGCGCATGGTCGAGGAAGAGAAGTACTGCATCGATATCCTGACCCAGGTCTCCGCGATGACCAAGGCACTGCAGGCCGTTGCGATGGGGCTGCTGGAGGACCACATCAGCCACTGTGTGGTGGACGCGGCGGTCGCCGGTGGTCCCGAGGCCGATGCCAAGATCAAGGAAGCCACCGACGCCATCGCTCGCCTGGTGCGTTCCTGACGCTCAACCGTGTCGCCGTCGGTACACCGCCGCCGCACCCGGATGCAACGGGACGGAATCGGTTCCGATGAGCGAACGGGTGTCGAGGAACTGGGTGCCAGCGGCCTCGGCAGGCACCAGCCGGTCCGCGCGGGAAACCAGCAGATCGACGATCGCCCCAGCCGCGGCATTGGACATGGTCGGGGCGGCGAGCAGCAGATTCGCGACACCGACGGTGCGGACCGAACGACCGCTGTCATAGGCATCGGCGGGAATCTCCACCAGATCGTAGAGATGTCCGAAGCGTTCGCGCATCGGCGCGGCCAATTCACCGAGTTCCACCAGGCGCAACCGCTGCGGCACATCGAGTGCGTCGGTCGGTACGCCACCGGCCCACAGCAGCGCGTCCAACTCACCGGATTCCACACCGGCCACCGCATCGCGCAGCGGTCGATGCGAAATATTCACATCGGAAACGGGATTCACCCCCGCCGCCCAGAGCAACCGCTCACCGGTCACCGCCGCGCCGGATCCCGCGGCTCCCAGGTTGACTCGCGTCCCGCGCAAATCGGTGACCTGCTGAATCGGCGCCTCCGACCGAACGGCCAACTGCAGATAGTTCTCGTACACGCGACCGAGCGCCACCAGCGGGGCCCGTTCACTCTGCACCGAATCCGCCAGCGCCAACGCGGCATCCACCTGGCCGTTGGCCAACATCGCCAGATTTTCCTGCGATCCGGTTGTTGTCACCGGATCGATCCGGACCGTCCCCTCCTCTCGGGCCACCGCCGCGAGCAGTTCGGCGAATGCGTGATAGAAGCCACCGACCTCGCCCGAGGCCAGCCGCACCAACTCCGGGTCCGAACCACATCCGACCGCACCGGCGGCCACACCGAAGACGGTGAGCGCCAGGAACTTGCGCCGCCGCATCACGATTGCACCGCCCGCGGCAGCCGAACCTGGATCGCAAGACCGTGCGGCTGCACGGGGTGTACCGACAAGGTGCCACCGCGGGCTTGGGCCAATGCCGCCGCGATCGGGAGGCCGAGGCCGGAACCGCCGGAAGACGCGCCGGAACCGCGGAAGAACCGGGTGGTCAGCTTGTCTATCTCTGTGGGCTCCACACCGGGGCCATTGTCACGGACGGTCACCGTCACCCAGTCCGGTTCGGCATCCACCACAATGACGGTCTGGGTGCCGGGTCCGGCGTAGCTGCACGAATTGCTCAGCGGCACATCGAGAATCTGGGCGAGCACATCGGCGGAGACAGCGGTGTCGGCCGTGGTCACCTGCGGTGCCGCCCGCAATTCCTGCCCGGCGTTCTCGTAGGCGGAGTACCAGGCGTCGACCCGATCCGCGACCACCTGTACTGCGTCGCAATGGTTTTCGTTGTCGGACGGAGTGCGCGCGGCCTCGAAGGCGGCTGGCGTCTCGGCCACCGCCAAACTCAAGAGGCCATCGAGCAGCGCGGTCAGCCGGTCGACCTCCGCGCCAGCGCCACGGAAGGTGGCCGCGGCCGTGTCCGGAATGGCGGACTCCAGGGAGTCGAGACGAATCGTCAAGGCGGCAAGCGGATTTCGCATGGCATGCGCAGTATCCGCGACGAGCTGACGTTGCGCATCCGCCGAATCGGCCACGGCAAACGCCATGGCATCGAAGGATTCCGCGACCGCCCGCATCTCCGGCGGCCCGCCGTGGTGGCGGGCGATCGAGACGTGTGCGGCGGCCTGGGCGCGCGGCTTCGGCAGGGTCGCGGTCAATTCGGCGACCGCCTGCGACAGCGCCGCCAGTGGGCGCAGCACCCAGCGCGCCAGGCTCAGCGCCAGCATGGTGAACACCACCATTGCCAGCACCGCGCCGACCGCGATCACCGCCCACCCACGGGCGATATCGCGCCGGGCGCGGGCAGTGGATGCCTCGATCACCACCGCGCCGTTGACCTGCACGCCGGTGCCGACCGGCCGGGCGATCAGCACCGTCGGCCCACTCCACGGGGTCAGCCGATAGACCGGCTGCGGCCGCTGGTTGCGGCGAGCCGCGGCAACGGCGGCCTCGACCGGGTCCGCGGACGCGTCCATGCCCGCATTCACCGTTCGCGCACCGCGGGCATCGACCACAAGGACGTTTTCCCCGTAGAGATCGTGGTAGCGCCCGGCCTCGTCGGCCAGTGCCCGGCTGTCGCCCTCGGCCACCGCGGCATCGGCGAGGCTGGCGAACCGGTCGGCATCGCCGGAGCGGTCGGCCACGAACTCCTGGGTGCGGCTGGTCGCGATGGTCAGTGAGAGCGGTACCGCGAAGGCGAAAACCGCGATCGCCGCGAATACCGTCAGCGCGACGAGTAGTCGTCTGCGCATGCCGGGCTCCGCTCCTGTCAGATCCGGGCCAGCAGGATCACTGGCCCCAGCGGTAACCGTAGCCGCGAATCGTCGTGATCAGCCCAGGTCGGTCCAATTTCGCGCGGAGTCCGGTCATATGGACATCCAGTGAGCGCGATACCGCGACGAATGCGTCACCCCAGATCCGATCCATCAGCTGCTGACGGCTGACCGCGGCACCGGGCCGCTCCACCAGTGCCTCGACCAATTCGAATTCCTTCTGGGTCAACGCGATCGGCCGCCCGGCCACCTCGACGACCCGAGCCGCCAGATCGACCCGCACATCCCCGGTGACCACCTCGGCCCGCTCCGGCTGCGATCCGGCGGCCGCGCGCCGCACCACATTCTCCAACCGGGCCATCAGTTCCGCGATCCGCGGCGGCTTCACCAGATAGTCGTCGGCGCCGCCGCGCAATCCGCGCACGATCGAGCGTTCGTCGCTGCGCGCGGTCAGGATCAATACCGGCACGGCGCTCACCTCGCGCAGCTGGCGCAGCACCTGCAGACCGTCCCCATCGGGCAGTCCGAGATCCAGGATGACCGCGTCGTAACCGCGGTGCGCGGTGAGCAGATCGGCGCCGCGCCGCTTGCGCTCGGCCTGATAGCCGCGGGCGTTGAGCGCCTCTACCAGCGCGTCGCCTACCCCGTCATCGTCCTCGACCACCGCCAGCCGCACCCGCCGATCCTCCCACAGGGTCGGAGCGGCGTATGCGGTCGGGCCGTCAGGGTCGCACTGCCGCGAGGTCACGGTCCGGCTCGGCGCCCGAGGTATCCGCCTTGGTCAGCGTGACATCGTCCGAGGCAGCGGTGTCGGCGTCGATGGCGGATCCGCTCGAGGTCTCCCGCATGAACCAGTAGGTCAGCAGCGAGATTCCGATGCATCCGGCGACGTACCAGAAGTACAGCGATTCATGGTTTGCCTGCTTCAGCGACAGCGCGATGGTTTCGGCGGTACCGCCGAAGATCGCGACGGTCAGCGCGTACGGCAGGCCGACGCCGAGCGCACGGATCTTGGTCGGGAACAGCTCGGCCTTCACGATGGCATTGATCGAGGTGTAACCGGTGATGATGATCAGCGCGCCCATCATCAGCGCCCAGGCGGCGATCGGATTCTTGGTGTGCGCGAGCACGGTCATGATCGGCACGGTGAGCAGGGTGCCCGCCACGCCGAAGAAGATCAGCAGCTTGCGGCGTCCGACGCGGTCGGACAGCGCACCGGCCAGCGGCTGCAGCACCACGAAGACCAGCAACGCGATGAAGTTGATCCACGAGACCGTCGACTTGGAGATGCCGGAGGTATTGATCATGAACTTCTGCATGTACGTCGTGTAGGTGTAGAACGCGACGGTGCCGCCTAGTGTCAGCCCGATCACCAGCAGACATTCCCGCGGGTATTGCAGCAGCATTCGCAGCGAACCGCGGGCGGGCTGTTTCGCACCCGCACTGCTCGCCGCCGGCGCGCGCTCGGCCTCGACCTCGGCCTCGAAGTGCTCCGATTCGTCCATGCTGCGCCGCAGCCACATCACGATCAACGCGGCCGCCGCACCGATCACGAACGGAATGCGCCAGCCCCAGTTGTTCATCTGTGCATTGTTCAAGAACTGTTGCAGGATGATCTGCACACCGAGGGCCACCAACTGGCCCGCGACCAGCGTGACGTACTGGAAACTCGAATAGAATCCGCGCTTACCCGTCGAGGCCACCTCGGACAAATACGTTGCGCTGGTTGCGTATTCGCCACCCACCGAAAGCCCTTGCAACAACCGGGCCAGCAAAAGCAGTACCGGCGCGGCGATTCCGATCGTCTGGTATCCGGGTGTGGCCGCGATCAGCAGCGAACCCGCCGCCATCACCGTCACCGACAGGGTGAGCGCCGAGCGGCGTCCGAACCTGTCGGCGTAGCGGCCCAGCGCCCAGCCACCGAGCGGCCGCATGAGGAAGCCGACCGCGAAAACCGCTGCGGTGGAAAGCAATTGCGCGGTCGAATCCCCCTTCGGGAAGAACGACTTCGCGAAATACACGCTGAATGCGGCATAGACATACCAGTCATACCATTCGACGAGATTGCCGATGGAACCACGCAATACATTCGCGACCACCCGGCGCTCGCCGGCAGGCTGTGTCGTAGTCACAAGATCTCCTTCTTCGACGCGGCCTTGCGTCGGTCGGAGACCAGTGTGTGCGTAGTCACAGCACCGATGGAAGCGGAGGACGCCCTTTCTAACGCTGCCTTAGGACGATTGCCGTCGGTTGTCTCCCGGAGCCTCCCGAACGAATCGGGGGAACGATATTCATCCCGTACTGATCCGACGACGCCTGAGCGCGGCGGCGGCGCCTGCTCGGATCCACCTGTTCGCCCGGCTTCGACGGCTCAGGGCGATCGGCCGCCATCCGGGCCGATCGCCGATGCAGGACTATTTCGCGAGCAGCGGTGCGAGGGTGCGCAGGGTGGCGGCTTCGTCGGCGAGGACTTGGATGACGACGTGATCGGCACCCGCGGCCCGATGGGCCTCGAGGCGATCGACGACGGAATCCGCGTCGCCGTGGGCTACCAGAGCGTCGATGAGGCGGTCGCTACCGGGTTTGGCGAGGTCGTCGTCGGTGAAGCCGAGACGGCGGAGGTTGGTGACGTAGTTCTGCAGGTCGAGGTAGAACTCGACGCGCGGGCGGGCGGTGATGCGGGCCCGGACCGGGTCGTCGTCGAGGACCACCTTGTGTTCGGTGGCCAGCAGCACACCGTCGCCGAGCAGCGCACGAGCGCGGGCGGTGTGTTCCGGGGTGACGTTGTAGGGCAGCGCGCCCGCAGACCGTTCCGCCGCCAGCCGAAGTACGCGCGGACCGAGCGCGGCGAGAGCGCGGCGCTGCTCGGGTACGCCCGCGGCATCCAATTCGTCGAAGTATTCGACCAGCGCGTCGTAGGGCTTGCGATACTCGCCCTGGTGTTCGGGATGGCCCGCGCCGAGGCCGAGCAGGAACCGGCCGGGAAAACGTGCATCGATGCGGTGGAACGACTCCGCGACCTGCTTCGCGGGTGCCGTCCAGATGTTCACGATGCTGGTGGCGACGGTGATCGACTCGGTTGCCTCCAGCAGCGACTCGATGACGGGCAATTCGGCGGGCGGGGACCCGCCCAGCCACAGGGCGCCGTAGCCGAGCCCTTCCAATTCCTGCGCATCCTGCGGGGTGAACCCCCCGTAATAGCGCCATACACCGAACCGCCCGAGATCTCCGTTCGCCATACTTCGAGCCAACCTCGCTGGCACCGTTCCTATTCCGATCTCGGAATCGGGTTCGAAACCCGGACAAACGGGTTAGCACTCTCCATCTCTGAGTGCTAGCTTGGATGGTGCACAGCTTCCGGCGCCTGTCGCCGTGGCAGGCGCCGCCGCTAGTGAAATGGAGGTGATTGCTGTGCTCCGGTTCGATCCATTCCATGACATCGACACCGTCGCCCGCCAACTGCTCGGCGAATCTGTCGGGTCGTCTCGCGTGCCACGATTCATGCCGATGGATCTGTTCAAGGCAGGCGATCATTACGTACTCAACGCCGACCTGCCCGGCGTTGACCCCGGCTCGGTGGATGTCAGCGTCGACAACGGCACCCTCACCCTGCGCGCACAGCGCAGCCTGCCGAGCGACGAAGGCGTCCAATGGATTGCGTCCGAACGCTTCGCCGGCACCTATATGCGCCAGCTCAGCCTCGGCGACAATGTCGATGCCGACAAGATCAGCGCAACCTACAACAACGGCGTGCTCTCGGTGACGCTTCCGATCGCCGAAAAGGCCAAGCCGCGCCGCATCGAAATCTCCGGTTCCAGTCAGCCGCGGACGATCGAGGCGGGTTCGTCCAGCAAATAGCTGGTCATGCTCCCGCACCGCACCGCGCCCGCCGAATCGCGGTGCGGGAGCGCCGTCTTCACCTCAGCTGCCGCAGCAGCCGTCATCAACAGTTGGGACCGTACGCATTTCACGCGTCTGCACGTTGCGGACAGCCAGATCTGCGTCGGCGGGATAGTCGACGGCGACGAGGCTGAGTCCGTGGGCGGGGGCCACGGTGACGGAGCTGGATCGTTCGGTTTCCGCCAACAAGCCGCCGACCCAATCCGGCGTCCGGCGCCCCTCCCCGACGGCGAGTATCGCGCCGACGAGGCTGCGCACCATAGACCAACAGAACGCATCTGCGCTGACAAAGGCGGTGAGCAGATCACCGTCGCGCTCCCAATCGAAGCGCTGGAGTTCACGGACGGTGGTCGCACCATCGCGGCGGCGGCAGAATGCGGCGAAGTTGTGCAGGCCCAATAACTTTCGCGATGCCTCGCGCATGGCTTCGAGATCGACGTCGTGACGACAGGCGACAACGCTGCGGGCCTGGAGCGGCTCGGCCCCATAGGGCGCGGTGGTCAGCCGGTAGACATAGTGGCGGCGAATCGCCGAGAAGCGCGCATCGAATTCCGGCGGGACGACGCGAATATCCTTGATCCGCACGTCTTTCGGGAGGAACCGCGCCATGCGATGGATGAGTTTGTCCGCATCCGGTTCGGAGCCGGTATCGAAATGCGCAACCTGCCCCTCAGCATGCACACCCGCATCGGTGCGGCCCGCGACGGTCAATTGGATCGGCTCCCGGAACACCTTGCTCAGCGACTCTTCGAGCACGCCCTGCACCGTGCGCAGACCGGGTTGACGTGCCCAGCCAATGAAATCCGTACCGTCGTAACTGATATCGAGCCGCACTCGAACCGCGTCGGTATCGGGCTCCAGCCGGTCATCGGCCGCCTGTACGACCCCAGGGGCGGCCTCCACGACCTCTGGGGCCTCCACGACCTCTGGGGCCTGCACGACTCCGGGAGCTTGCCCGACTTCCGAGCCCTGCACCACTCCGGGACCCCGCACGACTCCAGGCGAATCCACCGGTGCGGACTCACCCGACGCCGTCGAATCCACCGAATCCTCCTCGGTCACAGGCGATCTCCTAGTCGATACAAACGACGGCAGCGCTCCGATCGGACCCGCTCAGCAGGCGAAACCCGATGTCCGCGCGGCGATCTCGGTCGGATACGAACGAGCCCGCCGACCCACAGGGGGCGGCGGGCTCGTTCGTCAACTCCAACGCGAGCGTCAGGCGTCCTTCTTGTCCTCGGCGGCCTCGTCGGCAGCGGGAGCCTCGGCCTCGACGGTCTCGGCGACGGCCTCTTCGGCCTTCTCCTCGACCACGGTCTCGGCGACGGGCGCCTCGGCCTGCTTGGACGCGGCAACGCGACGGGCACGGTCGGCCTCATTGGTCACGGTCTTCTCCCGGACCAGCTCGATGACCGCCATCGGCGCGTTGTCACCCTTGCGGGGCAGCGTCTTGGTGATGCGGGTGTAGCCACCCTCGCGGCCCTCGAACGACGGACCGATCGAGGCGAAGAGCTCGTGGACGACATCCTTGTTGCGGATGACCTTGAGCACCTCGCGACGGTCGGCCAGGGTGCCGGCCTTCGCCTTGGTGACCAGCTTTTCGGCGTAGGGGCGCAGCGCCTTGGCCTTGGCCTCGGTGGTCGTGATCCGACCGTGCTCGAAGAGCGCCGTAGCCAGATTGGCGAAGATCGCCTTCTGGTGTGACGCCGACCCGCCGAAGCGGGCACCCTTCTTGGGCTTGGGCATTGTTTGTTCTCCTTAGAAGAGGCCGGGACCGGGGCGCCTACCCCGCCGACCTAGAGCTGTTCGGTCTCGGCGTAGTCCTGCTCGCCGCCATCGGTGTCACTGAACGTGCCGCTGTCGCTCCACGTTCCGGTGCTCGCGTCGTAACCCACCACGGACGAAGGATCGAACGAGGCCGGGCTGTCCTTCAGCGAGAGGCCGAGCGCATGCAGCTTGACCTTGACCTCGTCGATGGACTTCTGGCCGAAGTTGCGGATGTCCAGCAGATCCGATTCGGTGCGGGCGACGAGCTCGCCGACCGTGTGCACGCCCTCGCGCTTGAGGCAGTTGTAGGACCGGACGGTGAGGTCCAGATCCTCGATCGGCAGACCGAACGAGGCGATGTGATCCGCCTCGGCCGGCGAGGGGCCGATTTCGATGCCTTCGGCTTCGACGTTGAGCTCACGGGCCAGGCCGAAGAGCTCGACCAGGGTCTTGCCCGCGGAGGCGAGCGCGTCCCGGGCGGTGATGGAGTTCTTGGTCTCCACGTCCAGGATCAGACGGTCGAAGTCGGTGCGCTGCTCGACACGGGTGGCCTCCACCTTGTAGGTCACCTTGAGCACCGGCGAGTAGATCGAATCCACCGGGATCCGGCCGATTTCCGCGCCGGACGCCTTGTTCTGCACCGCCGGGACGTAACCGCGACCGCGCTCGACGACGAGCTCGATCTCCAGCTTGCCCTTGTCGTTCAGGGTGGCGATGTGCATATCCGGGTTGTGCACGACAACACCGGCAGGCGGCACGATGTCACCGGCGGTGACGGTGCCGGGGCCCTGCTTGCGCACGTACATCGTGACCGGCTCGTCCTCCTCCGAGGACACGACCAGACCCTTGAGGTTCAGGATGATGTCGGTGACATCCTCCTTCACACCGGGAACGGTGGTGAACTCGTGCAGGACGCCGTCGATGCGGATGCTGGTGACCGCGGCCCCCGGAATCGAGGACAGCAGGGTACGCCGCAGCGAGTTGCCGAGGGTGTAACCGAAGCCCGGCTCGAGCGGTTCGATGGTGAACTTCGAGCGGTTCTCGGCGACGACCTCTTCGGTCAGCGTCGGACGCTGTGAAATCAGCATTAGGATCATCCTCCTGTAGGGGCGCCCACTATTTGACGCCCACGTCTTGGGGGTTGTGCGTGATCGCGTCGATCGACGTGATCACGCACCAGCAGCGAAAGCTGTTTACTTCGAGTAGTACTCGACGATCAGCTGTTCCTGCAGCGGCACATCGATCTGGGCGCGCTCGGGGAGCTGGTGCACCAGGATCCGCAGCCGACCCGGGATCACCTGCAGCCAGCCCGGAACCGGGCGGTCGCCGATGGTCTCGCGCGCGACCTGGAACGGCAGCGTGCCGAGCGACTTCTCCTTGACATCGATGATGTCGTACTGGGTCACCTGGAAGCTGGGGACGTTCACGGCCCGGTTGTTCACCAGGAAGTGACCGTGGCTGACCAGCTGGCGAGCCTGCCGACGGGTGCGCGCCAGACCGGCGCGGTACACGACGTTGTCGAGGCGGGTCTCGAGCAGACGGAGCAGGTTGTCACCGGTCTTGCCCTTGAGGCGGTTGGCCTCTTCGTAGTACCGGCGGAACTGCTTCTCCATGACGCCGTAGGAGAAGCGCGCCTTCTGCTTCTCCTGCAGCTGGAGCAGGTACTCGCTCTCCTTGATCCGCGCGCGGCCGTGCTGGCCCGGCGGGTACGGACGACGCTCGAACGCCTGGTCGCCTCCGACGAGGTCGACCCGCAGACGACGCGACTTGCGGGTGATAGGGCCTGTGTAACGAGCCATTTTTCGTTATTCCTTTCCCGCTAGACGCGACGCCGCTTGGGCGGACGGCAGCCGTTGTGCGGCTGCGGGGTGACATCGGAGATCGTGCCGACTTCCAGGCCCGCGGCCTGCAGCGAACGGATCGCGGTCTCGCGGCCCGAACCAGGGCCCTTGACGAATACGTCGACCTTCTTGACGCCGTTCTCCTGCGCCTTGCGGGCCGCGTTCTCGGCGGCGAGCTGGGCGGCGAACGGGGTCGACTTGCGCGAACCCTTGAAGCCGACGTGGCCCGAGGACGCCCACGAGATGACGTTGCCGGACGGGTCGGTGATCGACACGATCGTGTTGTTGAACGTGCTCTTGATGTGCGCGTGGCCGTGCGGGACGTTCTTCTTTTCCCGGCGGCGCGACTTCTGGGTCTTCTTGGGGCCGGAGGCCCGACTCTTCGGAGGCATCCTTTATCCCCTACTTCTTCTTGCCTGCGACGGTGCGCTTCGGGCCCTTGCGGGTGCGCGCGTTGGTCTTGGTGCGCTGGCCACGCACGGGCAGGCCACGACGGTGGCGCAGACCCTGGTAGCAGCCGATCTCGATCTTGCGCCGAATGTCGGCCTGCACCTCGCGGCGCAGGTCACCCTCGACCTTGAGGGCCGAACCCTCGATGTAGTCACGCAGCTGCGTGACCTGCTCGTCGCTGAGGTCCTTCGACCGCAGGTCCGGGCTGACGCCCGTCGCCTCGAGGATCTCCTTGGCGCGGGTACGGCCGATGCCGTAGATGTAGGTCAACGCGATCTCCATGCGCTTTTCGCGCGGCAGATCAACGCCCATGAGACGTGCCATGTGGCAGGTTCCTTAATCGTTGCGGAGGTCTGCTCCCTGTCCGTCCCCTCGTCTTGGTGGGGCCCCGGCCTCCGGTCCGGGGGTGGGCGGGCACAGTGTGTGCCCGCTGGCGCTGGGAGGTCTTCTTCAGTTGGCCAAGCCGATCAGTGATCGGTGCCCGGCTGGTGCCGCGAACTCAGCCCTGACGCTGCTTGTGGCGCAGGTTCTCGCAGATCACCATGACCCGACCGTGACGGCGGATCACCTTGCACTTCTCGCAGATCTTCTTGACGCTCGGCTGAACCTTCACGTCCGTCCAATCTTGTTCGGTTCACACGAGTGTGAACACAGTTTTTCCCCAGCCGACGGCTGGGGAAGTCTATTGTGCCGCCCAGCTGGGCGGCGGTTCCCGTCCGGGGGTCCGTGAGCGGAACCCGCCTGGCGGGGTGTGGGGGTTGCACCCCCACAAAACTCGAGCAGAGCGAACCCGGTTCACGCTCTCCGTGAGCACGACTCACCGATGAGCGCAGCGGCGGACGCGATCACTTGTAGCGGTAAACGATGCGGCCGCGCGACAGGTCGTAGGGCGAGAGCTCGACGACCACACGGTCCTCGGGAAGGATGCGAATGTAGTGCTGCCGCATCTTTCCGCTGATGTGCGCGAGAACCTTGTGCCCGTTCTCGAGCTCGATCCGGAACATCGCATTGGGCAGCGGCTCGACAACTCGACCCTCGACCTCGATGGCCCCGTCTTTCTTCGCCATGTCCTCCGCGATCCCGGTTTACGCTCAAACCTGGTTTGATTGCCTTGTATCTGCTTCCATGTAACCCATCGGTCGACCCGATCGGCGGCATGCAAACAGTCGGCGCGTAGGTGCACCGCCGATCAAGCTTACCGGTTTATTTGCGGGCAGGCCAATTCGCCCTGGTCACAGGCGGCACGAGCGCCTCCTGTGCCGCAATCGGTGCGCGTGTGGCGCCCCCGCAGCCGCCAGCGATGCGCTCGACCCCACGCACGATATTCGGTGCGCGTGCGGTGGTGCGCGGACCCGCAGCCGCCAGCGATGCGCTCGACCACGCGCACGATTGCTCGGGTCCGGCGCGCGCCTCGACTTCGCCGCCCGCCTTACCGCCGAGCCGATACTTCACGCACGAGCACCAGCAGGAGGCATCCGGCGGCAGATTCGAACTCGGCCTCGGTGCGGGTTCGGCGCCGCGCGAATCGGCGGGATTCGATATCACCCGGGACCGGGCTCGAGATCACCCGGGACCGGGCTCGAGTTCGAACCCGAATGTGCTCGGTGACGGCTATGGCGCGCAGCCGCGTTGGTGTGGTGATCGGTCGCGCAGCGGAGAGGCACTCGACGAGACCGGAAGCCTGTGCCGGTCTGATCGCCTTCGCGGTTTCGTCGCGATCCACCGCTACGGCGCGGGGGTACGGCGATGGCTCGCGAATAGGTCACACGGGATGCGGTCGAGCGCATTTGCCACTCCGGCGGGTGGTTGATGCGCAACTTCGGCAAAGACGTTCCCTCGCCGGGATATAGCAGCCCCCCACGCCGGGAGATAGCGGCCGCCGGAGATCAGGATCGAGGCGGGCGCCGGCGGCGAAGCAGACGCGCGGCAATCGGTCGCGTGGCGTGATCGCGGTCACGGCGCGGCACCTCAGGGCGCGCGAATCGAGAGATGCATGGGGCCCAACAGATCCCGCGATGAGGGGGGTTCGAAAACGGCTTATTCGGCCTACTCCCCACCCGTGATGAAGCGGAGTCGTCGCGTAAACTGACTTCAGCCCAGGAATAGAGGTCGAGCAGATCAAGGGGGACGCGTGAGGGAGCGCAGCGAGCGAACCATCAGCACAGCGCCCTCGGGCACGGCGGAGCCGAGCGTCAGCGAGGCGCAGCGGTGAGCCGTAATAACGACGGCCTGCCGATGCTGCCCCCATGGCTATCCGAGAGCGATGTCACCGGCGGCTACGAAGCGCCCGTACAGAACCTGCCACACGACGACCTCATCGATGAAGCGCCTTCGCGGCGTGGACGTTCCAAGCGCGCGCTGGAGACCGAGCGGCCCGAAGCCGCGCGCCGGGACAAGCGCCGATTCGGCCGCCGCAAAGGCAAGGACGAGCAGCCCGAGCAGCAGGGCCACCGCCCCGGTTCGGCGGGGCGTGAATTGTCCGGACCCGGTTTCGAATTGCACAGCGGGCCGAGTGGTTTCCAGGGCCCGAACGCCTTTCGCGGCCCCGAACCCCAGCGCGGCCCCGAACCCCAGCGCGGCCCCGAACCCCAGCGCGGCCCCGAACCCCAAGGCGGCCCCGAACCGGGGGATCCACACCGACAGGGTCCGCCGCAGTACGACTCCGATCCACATGCGCGTCCGGATGGAACTGCGCAGGGTTCGCCGCATCCGGAAAACCGCTGGCAGAGTGGCAACGCGCTGCCGACCCGCAACCCGCGCCAGCCCTCCGCCGGTTTCGATCCGCTCGGTAGCAGGCCGCCGACGCCACCGTCACAACCGCTGGTGTCGCCACACCCTTCCGACCCTCAGCAGCCCGCTGCCAACTACCAGCAGGGCGCTACCCGAACACCTCCGGCCAACCATGCCGGTGTGGGCCAACCGACTGGAGTCGCAGAGCCGCCCGCGTCCGTCGAGGAAACGGTGCGCTACCAGTCGTCGCGCCCCGACCTGCCGCCTGCGCCGAACCAAGCCGCCGCGCAATCGCACTCGCCGACCGCACCGCCACAGCCACCGACCGGCGACTTCGACGCCCCGCCGGCATGGCTCGATACGCCACGGACCGAACAAGGCCAATCGTCGCCGGATGCCGCACAGGGAACCGGCCGCCCGTCTTCCCCACCCGACGAGCCGCAGCCGGGCTCGCGTACGGACAGCCCGGAACTCGATGAGTCGAGGCGGGCCGGCTCGCGCGGCGGCGACGGCCGGGCGGAGCAGTTGGACGAGGCGAGCGCATTGGGCTCGCAAGGCGACGAAGGTCCGCCGGCTTGGCTTACGCCGCAGCGGTCGACGGTGACACAGACCGATGATGAGCAAGGGGCAGCGCGGACCGGGCAGCGGCCTGAATTGCCGCCGCCACCGTGGGAATTCGATACGTCGTCGGCGGCCGATTCCGGCGTACCTTCGGACGCTGGTGCGGCGGGTGCCGAGCCGGCGACGGATGAACCGGGTGCGGTAAGCCGCACGGATCGCGACGATTCCGCGCGGGCTCTCGGTACCGATCAGGGCGTAAACGACACAGTGGGTTCCGCCGAAGGCGCCGGAACGAGTGATCGCGCGGAATCCCCCGGTGCGACGCCGATATTCGATTCCGCGACGGTCGATCCGACCACGCGGCCGAGCGGCTCCGCACGGGCTCCTGGCACCACCTCCTCGGAGTACGGACCCGCACCACGCGATCGCGCCGAGGATTCCGATCCCACCGCAGGCGGATCGTTCTCGGGCACAACATCGTCCGCGAGTGGACGTGCATCGCACGACTACAGCCAGTACGGCTCACCGCAAACCGCCGATGACAATCCGGCCGCCGCGCGACAGGCACCCGGCTCGGGCCCGGCGACAGCACCTCAGGCGCCGGGCAACGACTTCCAACGCCCCCCGTCGGTACCGCACGCACCCGGCGGCGACTTCCAGCGACCGCCCTTCGCGCCGCAGGCAGCGGATTTCCAAGGGCATACCGGCATCGGCGAGCCGGAGTCCGGTCGGCCGCAACGCGATAGCGGTTCGGCTGCGCCCGGATGGGCCACCGGACCGAATCCGGCGGGTCCGGGTTCCGAGTTCCAGGCACCGAGCGAGGAGCTGGGACGTCCCGGCGCGGGATCGCAGGGAAACACGATCGAATCCCAGCAGCCGACCGAGACCGCGGGGCATCCGGGATCCGGTGCGGCGCAACGGGGGCATGGGTTGGCGACGCCAGGTTGGTCCGCGCACCCGGTGCCCGGAACGACGGGCGTGTCGATGCCGGTCGTCGGGCGGCACCGGGTGCCATCCCAGATCGCCCCGGCCCAAGAGGCGAATCAGTCCGGCGCCGATGCCGGGCCGGCCATCGATACTGCTGGCGATCGGCAAGTTCCGACCGGCGAGCAGTCGGCACCGCAGGTTCCCGGCGACCAAGCAAGCGCGACCGGAGCGGAGCAATCGGCAGTAGCCGACGGGCAGAGCGGCGACCGCAATACGCCCGGGTTCGCGCAGCCCGCAGCGGGACCGCAGGTCCCGGTTACCGACCAACCGAATGGTCAGTGGCACAACGAAACCGGGTATGCGCAACCCACCGGCCAAGCGCCCGGCAGCGATCCGGCCGCGCCGTGGCCGAGCGGACCCGGGTACGGACAACCGTCCACCGCGCAAGCACCGGTCGGCGACCAGGCAGGCCCATCGCGGCAAAGCGGACCCGACCCCACCGGGCACGCACCCGGCGGCGAACACGCACCATGGCAAGGGGGCCCCGCACCCACGAGCCAAACCCCCGGCGACCCGACATCATGGCAAAACGGACCCGCACCCACGAGCCAAACCCCCGGCGACCCGACATCATGGCAAAACGGACCCGCACCCACGGGCCGAGCACCCGGCGATCAGACACCGTGGCAAGGCGGACCCGCACCCACGGAACACGCGACCGGCACTGACCAGGCACCGTCACAGAGCGGACCCATCGAACACACACCCGGCAGCGAGCAAGCACCATGGCAGAGCGGACCCGGGCCCGCCGGGCACGCACCCGGCGGCAATCACGCACCGTGGCAAGGCGGTTCCGCACCTACGGGCCAAGCACCCGGTGCCCCGGCAGCATGGCAAGGCGGACCCGCACCCACGGGCCACGCGTCCAGGGGTGAGCAGGAGACTTCACAGAGCGGACCCATAGGGCGTGCACCCGGCGGCGACCAGGCCTCATGGCAGAGCGGACCCGGCCCCGGGCAAGCATCCGGTGGCGACTACGCACCATGGCAAGGCGGAGCCGCGCATACCGGCCGAGCACCCGGCGACCAGGCACCATGGCAGGGCCGACCCGGGTCCACCGGGCAAGCAGTTGCCGGTGATCAGGCAATGTGGCAGGGCGGCCCAGCGTCTGCGGGGCAGATGCCCGGTGGCATGCAGGCACCCCAGCAAGACGCATCCGGACAAACGGGCCACGCTCCCAGCGACCGAGCGCACGGCGCGCCAGACCCCGTGGGGCAAGCACCCGGCGACCAGGCACCATGGCAGGGCGGCCCCGGACCTACCGGCCGAGCGCCCGGCGGCGATCACACACCACGGCAAGGCGCGCCCGGATATGGCCAGCCGCTTGTCGGGCGGGCGCCGGAAGGTGAGCAGTGGCAGAATCCGGCAGCGCGGCCCGCGGGGCAGCAGTCGCCTACGGGTGACCAGCCGGATCAATGGCAGCATGGGCACGGGCCGATGGGACAGCAAGCGCCCGTTGATGATCCGCAGGCCGGGTACGGTCAACCGCCCGCTGGGCCGCAGGGGCCAGGGCAGGGGATGCCGTCCGGGTATCAGCAGGGTGCCCAGTATCAGCCGGGGCAGTATCAGCCGCAGCATCCGCGCGGACCGCATCCCTCACTCGATGACGTGCCGTTGCGGCGCGCGAAGAAGTCGCCGAGCAGTGGGTGGCGCAAGGCCGTGCACCATGTGTCCGGTGGCGCGATCAATCCCGGATTGTCCGCGGAGGAATTGCGGCTGCAGGAACTTGTCGCACGGATCCGCCAGCCGGTGCGCGGTGATTACCGGATCGCGGTGCTCTCGCTCAAGGGTGGTGTCGGAAAAACCACCACGACAATGGGTCTCGGTTCGATCTTCGCCTCCATCCGCGGTGACCGGGTGATCGCGGTCGACGCCAATCCGGACTTCGGCACGCTGTCGCAGCGGGTGCCACTGCAGACTCGCTCGACCGTGCGTGATCTCCTGCTGGATTCCGCGATCCAGCGCTATTCGGATGTGCGCAGGCACACCTCGCAGGGCACCAGCCGATTGGAAGTGCTTGCCAGCGAACGGGATCCGGCGGCGTCGGAGGCATTCAACGACGAGGAGTACCGCGCGGTCGCCCGCATCCTGCAGCGGTTCTACAACATCATCCTGACCGATTGCGGTACCGGCCTGATGCATTCGGCCATGGGCGGCGTGCTCGGCCTCGCGCATTCACTGGTACTGATCTCCTCGGCCGCAATCGATGGTGCGCGCAGTGCCGCGGCGACACTCGACTGGTTGTCCCTGCACGGGCACGACCATCTGGTCCGCAATGCGGTCGTGGTGATCAATCTGCCGCGTGAGGGCTCCCCGAATGTCGGCATCCAGCAGTTGCGCGAATACTTCCTGTCGCGCTGCCGCGCCGTGCACATCATCCCGTACGACTCGCACCTGTCCGAGGGCGCCGAGATCGATCTGCACCGCCTGCACAAGACCACCAAACGCGCTTACGTCGAACTCGCCGCGACCGTCGCCGACGAATTCGGAATCGACCACCGCCGCTATAGTGTTTGATTCGCCGCGCCTGCGGCGCGGCGTGTTCGCTCGTAAGACTCGCTCCGTGCTGGTCGCCGACGTCGTAATCATGCCTCTTACCAAGACAATCGGGACGCGCGTACCTCCGCGATGGATCGCCCGCGGCGGCGACGGAACAGTCCGCGCAGTGTGCCCGCGTTCAGGTAGCCGACCTTGACCGCTACCGCCTCGATGGTCAAGGTCGTGGTGCGTAGTAGTTGGGTGGCGCGCTCCAGCCGGACCTCGTGCACGAAATCCCTTGGCGACATTCCGATTTCGGCTTGGGTGGCGCGCTGCAGGGTGCGTTCGGTGACGCCGAGCCGATGCGCAGCATCGGCGATGCGGAACTGGTCGGCGATATGGTCGCGCACCCAGCGTTCGAATGCGGCGACCAGGGAATCGTTGCGGGCGACCACCTCGGGAATCGCGGAGTCGCTCTGCGTTCGGCGATCGCCGACCACCAGATATCGACCGGTCAACTCCGCCAGGGTCGGACTCTGCGTGGCGATCAACGCTAGCGCGAGGTCGATATGCGACAGCGACGCCGCCGCGGTGGTGAGCCGGTCCGCCCGGCACAGGATTCGGCTCTCGTCCAGGTCGATGCGCGGATATCGGCGCCGAAAGGCCGGGCCGAGCCACCAACTCGTCGTCGCCACCACGCCGTCCAGCACGCCCGCCTCGGCCAGGTAAAAGGTGCCGGTGCAGGCCGCGGCGAGGTGTGCGCCGGACTCGTAGGCCCGCGTCATCATTCGCAGCACCGGCCGATTCGCGGGTGCGGAGACCAAGCCGATCAGCCCATCCGCATCCAGGACGCGCGTCGCGGGCACGACGATCAGTCCGACGTCATCGGGCAGTTCGGTCATCGGTGTCGTCTGCGTGTGGAAACCGTGCGCGGTACACACCTGTGCACCGTCGGCGACGATGTGCACCCGCCATGGCTCGGGCGCCGTCTCCAGCTCATCGCGCAGTCCGTTGGCGGTGGCGAAGGTTTCCAGTACAGCGGTGAGCCCGAGATCAGCGACGCCGTCCTGCACGAAGACCGCAACATCCATGTCGCAAACAGTACTGAATGTGTCGTTTCCGACACTCGGAACCATGAATAAAGCGGCCTACTGTTCGTACTACTTATCCGGTCTGCCCTGCGGAGTTCCCATGACGATCGTCGAAACCAGCGGTATCCACCACATTCGCCTGACCGTAACCGATATCGACCGCTCCAAGGAGTTCTATCGCGACGTGCTCGGTTTCGAGATCGCGGTGGAGTCGCCGGGACGGCCCGAGGATCCGCAGGTGCGCACCGATCCGGCCCAGTTCTATGGCGGCGTCGTATTCCAAACGAACGGAATGCTGTTCGGACTGCGTCCGGTGGCCGAACCGACCGACAAATTCGATTCCGAACGCGTCGGCCTGGACCATCTCAGCTTCACCGTGCCCTCAGTCGACGATCTGACCCGTACCGCCGCCCGGTTGGCCGCGGCCGGAATCGAACACGGCGAGGTCACGCCGCTGGACGGACTCGGCATCGCGATCCTGTCCTTCAGCGATCCCGACGGTATTCATCTCGAGCTCACCGCACCGCTGTGAACGCGCCGGCGCACTGTAGTAACCCGACGTTCCGTCGGCATCCGACGCTGGTGCGCGCGAATACCGGCTCGGTACTACCGAGCACCAGCGAACTACTGTGCGCACTGAGCGGGAAACAGGTCCGCGGACATGTCTGCCGATGGTCGCGCGATCTGGTCCGCGTGCACCGCATGAGACGCGAGCATCCCGAGCGTGCCGCCGTAATCGACTGTCTCCGAATGGAATTGGTCGCCAATATCAATACCTGGGCGACCGAGCACCTGACGCTGCACACCGGCAATCGGCGCGACGCCGAACTCGGCGACATCATCGATCGCATCGCGGCCACCGCCGACCGCGCCTTCCACCTGCTGCTGACCGGCGATCTGACCGGCGAACATATGCACGTGGCATGGACGCGACTGGCCGAATTGTCGAATGCCTATGGTGATTTGGTCCGCGCGGCCGAGGACGGGCGCTGGTGCCTCTCACCCAACACCAAACGCCGGTGAGCCGACCACGCGCACCGCTTTCCGAATCGGCAAGGGGCCGTGGCCAACCGGTGAGGTTGCCACGGCCGCTCGTCAACCCGGGTCGTCACCACTCCGGGAGTCGCCGCCGTCCCGCTAGCACGTCGCGCACCAAATCATCGTAGGCATCGGCCAATTCGGCCAGATGATGCCATGCGCAGTGCAACTGGTCGTTGTGAGCGTCCAGCGTCATCAACGCATGATGGGCACGGACCGAGGACTCCGCGATCCGGTCGATGACCGAACCGACGGTTTCGGTGTGTAGAGTTGCGCCGAGCCGGTGCTGCGGCACACTACGCGCCACCCAGTCGTCGATCGCCATGACCAATTCGATTCTGCGACGCTCGATTTCGAGGATCGTCGCCGGATCGGTCGATACCGATCCGCCCCGACCCACGAGGCGCCTCTCGTGCAGAATCGCAAGGTCACGGGCGAACCATAGCAGCGGACCACCGACAACACGGTGACCGCGACACGCCCGAACAAGTAGATCCGAGGTGGGAAGCAGCCCGGGAGCCAAGGACTGCACCGTCGAATCGACACACCGCGGTGTGCCTGGAAGAGCCATCACAACCGTTGATGAATCCGAACCTGCCACGTTGCCTCGCCGTCATCGCCGCACAACACCTGGATCAGGACGTTCATTACAATAAACCTCTGAAGGCACCTGTCAAGCGTTACCGGGCCGTAGGGAGTCACGAAGAGTACACTTCGTTACCTGCACGACTGACCGAGGAGCAAGATGGCGGACGGTCCGACGTATCTCCGGATCGCAGACCTCCTCCGCGAGGAGATCCGCGCAGGCAAGTGGAATCCGGGTGATCGGTTGCCAAGCCACACCGAGCTGGCCGATCAAATGCAGGTTTCGATCACTACCGCGCGCAACGCCATTCAGGTATTGGTAACCGAGAATCTGGTCTACACAGCTACTTCCCGTGGCACCATCGTCCGAAACCAAGAAGTCCTGGAATCGGTTGTCACCGACCATATTCGTCCGGATCGTCCGCAATCGCCCCACGACATCTTCGAAGAGATCGCGCGTGCCGCGCATCGCGAACCGACCAAGGAGTTCAGCGCGAAGATGGAACCGGCGAATCCGGAGGTGGCGCATTGGCTGGGCGTGCCGGAGGATTCCTGGGTGCTGGCCAGGACGGTCGTCCAATTCCTGGACAACGAACCGTGGTCGTGGGAGGTCAGCTTCTATCCACGGGACCTGGCGGAGGCGACCGGCATCGACTCGCCGCACGATATTCCCGAGGGCACGACACGCCGACTGGCCGACCGCGGCCACGCCGAGACCGCGCACCGCGACACGCTCGTCGCCCGCCCGGCCAGCGCGGAGGAGGCGATCGTGCTCGGCGTCGCGACCGGCACCATTCTGCTGGACCACCTACGCATCGGCGCCAACCACGAGCGCATCACCAGGGCTACCCGGCATCGGTCGATCGCCACTCGCAATCGGCTGGCCTATGAACTCGGCGACGACAAGGGCAGCAACATCATCCGACACACGCTCGGCATTTCCTACGGGCCGGGTATCTCGTCGCCATGAAGAATGTTCCGCCATGAATACGGTGCAGTCATGAATATCATCCGCCGGGCAACCCTGAGTGATCTAGGGACCATATGTCGGCTCCGGATCCAGCGCACCGCCTGGCTCACCGCGCGCGGCTCCGATCAGTGGACCGTCGCGGGCCGCGGCCTGCCCATCGAGATCTTCGCGCAGGCGGTCGGCGAAGCGCTGGACGCGGGCGAAACCTGGATTGCCGAGGTGGCGGGGGAACCGGCCGGGACGATCACCGTCAACGACCGCTCGGACCCCGGGCTGTGGTCGCCATGGGAACTAGCCGACGCGGTGATCGTCCATTTCATGATCGTCGACCTCTGCTTCGCCGGTCAGCGCATCGGCCACCGGCTACTGGCCCACGCCGCATCGCTTGCGCGCCAACGACAACGCCATTGGGTCCGGCTCGATGCCTGGACCACCAATTACGATCTGCACGACTACTACCGCGGGGAAGGCTTCCACCTGGCCAGGATCGCCGGCCCGGCCGCCTCGGGACCGTCCCGTGCACTCTTCCAACGCCGCTCCGACAGCTGGACCTTCGAGGCGCTGACGTCGGTGCTGACCCATATTCCGCAGCCGGTACCGGAGGCTCACAGCGGCGGCAGATAGGCGACCTGCACCAACTCCTGACCGCGGTTGCGCGACACCGGGATGCCGCGCGGCAGTTTCATCGGACGAACATCACCGATCAACTTGCCCTCGTCCTTGGGGCCGCTCATGATCAGCGCGTCGACGGAGAGGTTCTTCATACCGCCGAGCACATTGTCGTAGAGCGCGCTCGAGACGCCGCCGGTGCGGCGGGTGACGACCACGTGCAGACCGATATCCCGGGCCTGCGGCAGGTATTCCAGCAGTGGCCGCAGCGGATTGATGCCCGCGGGTATCATGTCGTAATCGTCGATCAGCAAGAGGCCACGACCGGGACGGCCGACCAGCACCGCGGTGCGCCTGCCCATTTCGGAATCCGTCGGATCGCCGAGGCGCAGCTCGACGCGGGTGCCGATCTGATCCTTCACATTGGGCCGGATCTCGCCCCAGCGCGCGGCACCGATGATCGGTCACGCCTCGCGAATAGCTCTGCAGCGTTTCGATTCGGGCGTTCGATATGCCGAGCAAGATCTGAATCCCTCCGCCGCCCCAGAGCTAGCGCACAATTCGATCATCGAATGGACGTCTGCCGTCCGAAAGGTGAAATCCCGGCATGCTCGTGCATACCGGCTCCGGCCACCGGTTCGCAGCATGGATTCGATTCGGTCGGGGCGTGAACAATCCGGCCGCCGACAGCTGACGCGTCGCGGCTTCGAGATCGGCCTCGTGGCCGAAGGTGTCCACCAGCAGCTCTCCGGCGATCTCACCGTGCTCCGCGGCGGTCAGCAAGCGCGCCACCGCGCTTCGCGATCGGGTGCCCGGATCCCCCGACAGTAACCGGGCCACCGTCTCGATCACGGTGTGCGACTGCCAGATCTCCGGCATCGCCACACCGCACTGCTGTACCGAGGGCGACTCCCCGCAATACCACCGCTGGCCGTCCCACCAGTAGCAGAACGAGAGCAAGCCGACGGCCGCGCGTGGACTCAGCACCGCATTGGTCACCCAATCCGGTGCTCCCGCATAGAGATTCGGCAGATCGATGCCGCCGTTGTAGGCCGCGTTCAATGCCGGAGCGTCCCACACTCCGCCGGACAGGACGGCGCGACCGCCCGGCACGGCGTACAGCGTAGAGCCGCTGCTGCCGTTCCCGCCGCTCTCGAACCAGCCGTTCGACGGCACGACGCGCGGTCCGCGGTCCGACGAAACGGCGACGTGCGCCGCCGAAATCATCGCCCAACGCGCCCACAGCTGCGGGAAGGCCGGCAGTTCCGGATCCACCGGCCGCGCGGTCACCCCGTGCGCGCGGTCGACGAGGGCGGCGGCCACGGCGCGGCGCGGACGGCGACACTGCCGGTCGCGGTGTCCCATGTAGGCCGCCAACCACACCGGCAGTCGCGGCCGCGGATACGCCGCCACATCGGCCCGATACGCCTCCGGGCGGAAGAGCTGATCGGCCGGGAACGGCTCGTCGCCGTAGTCGTAGTCGACCTCGACGTCACCATATGCGTTGGCCCGCAACAACAGTCGCCACCACGGCTCGGTGCCCGACGCGGCGGTGTCGGCACGATACCGCCGCACCAGCGCGACCACCGACTCGGGCACTTCCAGGCGTACCGGCCGCTGCGCACCGGTGAACTCGACGCGCGCCGACTCGACGGTCACGGTCAGTGCGAATACCGCGTGCAGACGCTGCCAGCCGAGTGGTCCGAGTTCACCCAACTCGCTCGCGATGCGCGAAACCAACGGTTCGGCGTACCGGTCGGCCGGGTGCGCGACGACGGTACTAGTGCCGCCGATCTGTTCGTCGCCCCCACCCGTCGCCTGACCAATACCCCCGACGGAATCGCTACGCGACGTTCGAGTCATTGCTCTCGTTCCTGTTCCAACACAGCCGATTCACCGATCGCGCACTGTTGTTTCGAGTGCCGGGCACATGGTCGCCATCGGTGTCATTTCCGATACTGGCACGCGGATCGACACCCGCATCCCCTTACCGATGGCGACTAGCTAAAGAGACTGTTAAGAATTCGATCCCGCCTCCGACCTGCGCATCTTGTCGAAATTTCCACCGCCGAATTCGGTGCGGACTTTTTTCCGAAGGGACGGTCAGAACATCGGCGGACCCCCGGCAATGCGTTGCGGCCGCGCGCACAGTCACCTTTTACGGCGGTTGGTGCGGCGCCAGAAGGAGATTCACAATGACTGCGACACAACCCGCGGGCGAGCGCAGGGTCATCGCCAACGTGTTGCGTGGCTCGCTCGGCAATCTCGCCGAGTGGTACGACTGGTATGTCTACGCGGCATTCAGCGTGTACTTCGCGCACAGCTTCTTCCCCAAGGGTGATCCCACCGCACAGCTACTGACCGGCTACACCTCGATCAATGCCATCGTGAAGGCCGAACTCTTCCCGACCCGGATCAGGGCACTCGGCATCGGCCTGCCGCATGCGTTGACCGTCGCGACCTTCGGCGGCACCGCCGAGACCATCGCGCTGGCGCTGAAGAAGGCGAATCACGAATCGCTGTACTTCTGGTACGGCGCGATCTGTATCGCGATCTCGTTGACGATCTACTACTTCATGCGCGAGACCTCGAAGAACTCCGCGATGAAGGTGGAACCCGCGGCCGACGCCGAGGTGCCAGTGCGCTGAACACGGCTATCGGCAAAACGCCTGCGCGCCGAACCTTCGCTTTGCAAGGATCGGCGCGTGCGGCTTGTGCTGGTGGAAGACGATGACGGCGTCGGCGAGGCGCTGCGGGTCGCGCTCACCGCTCGGGGCTACGTCGTCGACCGCAAGCGCCGCGGCGCCGATCTACTACGCACGCACCGCGACTACGACGCGGTAATCCTCGATCTCGGACTACCGGATATGGACGGGTTGGAGGTGTTGCGGCGGCTGCGCGAAGTCAGCTCGGTTCCGGTGCTGATCCTCACGGCACGGGCCGCTGAACGCAGCGTGGTGCTCGCGCTGCGCTCCGGCGCGGACGACTATCTGGTGAAACCGCCGCGCATCGCGGAGCTGGTCGCGCGGCTGGAGACGGTGACCCGTCGCGTCGTGATCCACACCTCGTCCGTGGAAGCCGTCGTCTCCCACGATGTCCGGGTGGATCTGACGGCTCGGCAGGTCGAGGTGGCCGGAGTGCCGATCATGCTCACCCACAAGGAGTTTCAGCTGGTTCGGATCCTCGCCGAGCGCCCCGATACCGCCGTCAGCAGACAAGAGCTGATGGATCGCATCTGGGGCGACTCATCCGCCTCGGTATCGCGAGCACTCGATGTGCATATGGCCGGATTGCGCGCGAAACTCGACCGGCCCGGTTTGATCATCACCATCCGCGGCTTCGGCTATCGGTGGCGCACCGACGGATCCTAGCTCTGCACCGAACCGTGCCGCTGCTGGAAGCGCTGCTCGAACTCCGCGGCGAAGACCGACGGCGCCACCGATGACGAAGATTGTTCCAGCACACCGTCATCCGCGACGTAGAAGATCGCGCGCCCGATCGAGATCTCGCCGGGTTCGGTCGGCACGTACACCATCCAGCCGACGCTGATCCGGTCCGCGCCCAGATTTTCCAGCGGATAGCCGGTGGTGTCCAGATTCTGATCCAGAATGAACTGGCGGACCTGGGCGATCGCGGCTTCCCGCGAGATCGGCTCCGGCGAGGTGATCGTCACCCCGGCCAGTGTGAGCTGATAGAGGGCGCTGTCGATATCGAAGGTGCCGTCGTCGCCGAAGACCTCGACGAGCGTATCGCCGGTGACCACACCGATTTCCGCGGCCGTCACCAGATTCGCCACCGCAGCGCGCTGCCTATCGGTCGGCTGCTCGGCGACCAGGCCCGCGACCACACCGGCCACCGTATCGGAGGTCCAGATACCGGGGACCGCCTCGCTGATCCGGTCCGCGGTCGGCGACTCGCCGCGATACCACCGACCGCCGTCCCACCAATAGCAGAACGTCAACAAACCGCTGGCCGCGCGCGGATTCAACACCGGGTTGGCGACCCACTCCGGGGCACCGGCATACAGCCCTGGCATCGGCGTCCCACCGTTGTAGACAGCATCGAGTTCGGGCGCATTCCACACGCCACCGGACAGCACCGCGCGACCACCCGGCAGGGCATACAGTGTCGACCCGCTGCGTTTCGCGCCTTCGAACCAACCGAGAGCAGGCAAAACCCTTGGCCCCCACGGTGATCCCGCAGCCACGAAAGCGGATGCGATGACCGCCCAGCGGGCCGACAGCACCGGGAAGGCCGGAAAGTCCCGCTCGGAGCGCACCGGACGCACGCCCGCGTCCCGGTCCGCCCGTGCCCGCACGGCCGCCGCGGCGGCCGGACGCGATTGCCGGTCACCGTGGCCGATATAGGCCGCGAGCCAGACCGGCAACCGGTCACGCGGATACGCCTGCAAATCGGCGAGATAGACCTCGGGAAGGAATAGCTGATCGTCCGGGAAGGGCTCGTCACCGTAGTCGTAGTCGACCTCGATCTCACCGGTGCTCGCCAATTCGATCGACAGCCGCCACCAGGGGCCATCGCGCAATTGAGCCGAAAGATGCCGCTGTTCGCGGACCAGCTCGACCACATCGTCACCCGGCTGGACCCGTGCCTCGCGCTGCTCGTCATCGGCGAAGGTCACCAACCCGATTTCGGTGCTCGTGGTCATCGCGAAAACCGCGTCCAGGCGACGCCAGCCCGGTGGGCCGGCGGCCGCGAGTGCGCGGGCGATGCGGTGCATGAGCTGTTTGGCCTGCTCGGCGACGTCCACCGGATCGTCGAGGGTGAAGCCGATATCGGGGGCGTCCTCGATATCGTCCTCGGTGGGGTCGTCGGCCGCCTCGAAGGCCTTTATGAACTCGGCCATGAACTCCGCGTCGCCATCCGGTGCGGACGCGCGCTGCTCGGGATTCGGGGTCGGCTCTTCGTTCGACTTGTTGCCGGGGACTTCGCCGTCAGGTCTCGTCACGTCGCCGCAATCTCCCTCATCTGCACGCCGCACGCCGATAGAAGCGCACACACCGTACCCGAGCTATTACCGTCCCTATCCTGGCACAGCGCCGCGATACCCGATTCCGGAAAGCCCGCAGCTCAACCGATCCTGAAGGTAGAGCGTTCGAAAAGTGGAGACGGCCATCGGCTCTGGTGTCCCGCTGAAGACGCTGAACGCGGAGTTGCGCGGTTGCGTGCGGGGTCGGCGTCGGTGCTGGCCGAGGGAGAGCAGAATGCAAATTTCGTTGGGCCGATCGATATCCGACTGTTTGTGGTAGAAATCCAGCCTGACTGCCTCCCGAGTTCGCCGACTCGTCCCAATACCCGAGGAATCCACCTGACATGCTCGCGATCGATGACGGCATTGCCCCGACAACGGTTTACCACTGCCTAGACGACGCCGAGCAGCTGGGGCACCACCGGCCGCTGCCGCAGGCGGTGCCGGGCCGATGAGCGTCCTGATCGTCGGCTCCGGCCACAACGCACTGGTAGCAGCGTGCTATCTCGCTCGGGCCGGGCAGCGGGTGGAGGTGCTCGAGCGGGACGAGGTGCTGGGCGGCGCGGTGTCGACCGTGGAGCGGTTCCCGGGACATCTGGTCGATCGGGGCTCGTCGGCGCACCTGATGGTCCGACACACAGGGATCATCGAGGACCTGGACCTGCCTCGCTTCGGCTTACGTTATATCGACTGTGACCCTTGGGCTTTCGCACCAGCGCCGGCTGGGAGCGAGCAACCGCCGATCGTGTTCTATCGCGATCTGGATCGCACCTGCGCGTCGATCGAAGCCGCCTGCGGTGCACGGGACGCCGACGCGTATCGCCGATTCGTCCGGATATGGGGCCCGCGCAGCCGGCAGCTGATGCGGTCATTCTCCAACCGGCCGGGTCCCGGTGGGCTCCTGCGCGCATTCTGGCGACTGGACATCCGCGGCGCCGACGGCACGGTTCGCGGTGGCGCCGCCATGTCGCGAGATTTCCTGCAGACCGGTGATGCATTGCTGGACAGCACGTTCGACGACGAGCGGCTCAAGGCGGCCCTGGCTTGGTTCGGTGCGCAGTCGGGACCGCCGATGTCGGAACCGGGCACCGCGCCGATGGTCGGGTTCGCGGCGCTCATGCACACCCTGCCGCCGGGGCGCGCGGTGGGCGGCAGCGGCGCGCTCAGCGCGGCGCTGGTCGCGCGCCTGAAGTCCGATGGCGGGACTGTCTCGGCCGGCGACGCGGTCACCGAGCTACGGCGCGACGGCGACGGCTGGCAGGTGCGCACGGCGTCCGGACGAAACCTGCACGCCCGCATCGTAATCGCGGGTGCCCACATCCTCACCACGCTGGACCTGCTGGAAAACGGCGGATTCGATGCCGGCACGCTGGACGGCTGGCGCCGCCGCATCCGGGTCGGGCCCGGCATCGGCATGGTGGTCCGGGCGGCCACCGACGCCCTGCCCGCCTATCCCGGCGCCTCGACCGCGGAGTCGGCGCATGGACTGCAGCTGCTGGTAACCGACCGGCGGCAACTGCGGCAGGCGCACGGCGCCGCGCTGGCCGGCGACCTGCCGCCGCGACCGGCGGTGCTGGCGATGAGCTTCAGCGCGCTCGACCCGTCGATCGCGCCGGCCGGGCAGCATCAGCTGTCGCTGTGGGCGCAGTGGCATCCGTACCGGCTGGCCGACGGCAGCGACTGGTCCGCGCACGCCGACCGCGAAGGTGATCGCATCATCGGCGAAGTCGACGCGCTCGCACCGGGTTTCGCCGCCTCGGTGCGGGAGAGGTTCGTGCAGACACCTGCCGACCTCGAGCGGGAGATGGGATTGCGCGGCGGCAATGTGATGCACGTGGAAATGTCGCTGGACCAGATGTTCTTCTGGCGGCCACTGCCGGAGATGTCGGGGCAACGGGTTCCCGGCGCGCCCGGACTTTACCTCACCGGCGCCTCCACCCATCCCGGTGGCGGAGTGTCCGGAGCGAGCGGCCGCAGCGCAGCCAACCTGGTCCTGCGTGATCTGCGGCGCGGCCGGACACCCCGGTTCGGCCGGCGGTGACGGGTCGAATCAGGTATCGCGCCTTGTGCCGGTGAGATCGTCGATGGCGTCGAGGTCCGCGGCGGCCACCCAGCTGCCGTGGAACCCCGATGGCACCCGATGGGGCAGGGACACGACAGCGACCGGCGGGCCGGCGAAGTCGCGGGCATCGAGGATGACCAGATCGCTGCCATCACGCGCTGTGTCGTAGACGTAGCTCAGGACCCAGCCCTGTCCTTCCTGCGGCCCGTCGGGCACGAATACCGGCTGGCTGGGCACCATTCCCGCGCCGAAGTCGTGGGTGAGCACGGCATCGGTGTCCAGGTCACGCTGCACGAGCATGACCGGGACGCTGAATCCGTCCGCGTCGTAGCGGTCCCGGGGGCGGAACAGGGCGGAGTACACGTACCGATGCCGCCTGCCCACCTGCCTGTCATCCAGGGACGGCAACTCCTCGTAGCGGTCGTCGAGCTGGGATTCGGTGACCGTGCCGGTGTCCAGGTCGAGCACCCAGCGCCAATAGACGGCTCCCCGCGCGATCGGATTGGGCGGGGCGGCGTCGAACATGCGGTCGTACCGCATGGCTTCGACAGTCACTTTCCGGCCGGTCTCGTAGGCGTTGACAATGTGGAAAACGAAACCCGCGGCCACCTCGAACCATCGAATCTCCTGTCCCCGTCCCTCGCGCGGCAATACACCGAAACGGCTGGTGTGCTTGGGCTCCCAGCAATAGGGCACCCGTCCCAGAATTATCCGCGTCGGCTTGAATACCACCGGGAGGTCGAGTACCACGATATGGTTCTCGGTGAGCGCGAAATCGTGCATCATCGGCCGTTTCGGCACGTCTATGCGCTCCACCTTGCGGACCCGGCAGTTCGTGTCGACGATCAGATATTCGGCGTAGGGCAGAATCGGGTTGTACGCGATCGCGAACAACTCCCCGGTGACCGGATCGCGCTTGGGATGCGCGGTGAATCCGTGCGGCAGCGTCCCGCCGAAGTTCGTGTACTCGACGGTGTCCAGCGTGGTCGACAGCCGCGCGGGGACACATCCGCCCTCGACCAGCGCCAGCAGACTGCCGCCATGGGCGACCACATGGGTGTTCACCGCATCGTTCCACACGCGACGCGGCGGCCCTGGCGGGCGAACTCCGCCAAGGGACTTCGTCACGGTCTTGGACCGGACCCACCGGCTGCGATACCACTCGGCGTTGCCGTCGGCCACACGCACTCCGTGCAACATTCCGTCGTCGAGGAAACCGAGTATCTGGCGAGACGGGCCGGCATCGGGTAACCGATTGGGACCGATCCGCACGAACAGCCCGTCGAGTTGCGGTGGAATCGTGCCGCGCACCGGCAGGTCGTACGCGGTGGTCTCCTTGTCCACCGGCTCCCACGCTCCCCGGTAATACGGGCTCGTCTGTGTCATGTGCTGTTCTCGCTTCGACATCTATTGACGGACAATCTTTTTCGGACCAATCGCGCGCAGCCGCACAGGCGTCGCCGGATGGATGGCGAGCACAAGACCGTTGACGACCAGCAGACTCGTGACGGCGAAGAACACCGCTTCCTCGACCGGAAGCCCCAGAATGGTGATTCCGACGGTGTAGTCGGCCGAGATATGCCAGATTCCGGCGGCGATGGCGATCCGATCGGCGACCCACAGGTAGCCGACGACCGGCAGCAAGGACCGCAACCGAACGGCCCGCCATGTTCGCAGCAGATCCGCTCCCACCGCACTCTGGAGAGCCAGCGGCGGACCGAACCACACCAGCATCGAACCCAGGTAGAGGCCGTGCGAATTCGTCACGGTGACAAGAACTCCGGCACCGGCGGCCGCGCTCCATGCGACAGCCGCCGCGACACGTTGACGGGCGCCGTAATCCTTGGCCGGTACGAGTCCGTCGACGCGGCTGGATTGCCACAGCGTCCACAACCCGACAAGGCAGGTCTGCCCCGCCATGAACAGGTACTCCTCGAAGGGGACCCGGGCGAGGGTGGCGACGACCCGGCCCGCCGGATACGTCCAGACTCCGACGTGGATGATCCAGCTGTCCCACGGCGTCGTCCACACCCACGCCACCAGCACGAGCAGGGCGAGAACCGGCAGTCCGACATGGTAAGGGCGGTGGCGATCGGATTGCCGCAGCGTATATCTCGTGACCGCGAGGACGCCGATCAGGGGAGGCGGCACGAAGATCGCCAGGAATTGCAGATACGTCATACCTCTTCCCCGATCTGCCCGCGGGTCATGAGCTGCCGGTCCAGGCCCCGCGTGCCTGCGCATACGCCGGCAAGGCGATCCGCAGCCGGGTGGGAAGACTCACCGACACGCGACGGTCGAGCACCTCGTACCCGGCGTCCTCGACCGCTTCCAGGATCCCGCCGTAGAGTCGATATGCGACCTCTATGCAGGGACGGCTGGTGGGGTCGAGCATTCGGATGCCGCCGACGGCATATGCGTAAATCCGTCGGGTGCGGTCGATTTCGAACCGCAGGAGTTCGCGCACTGCCGAGTTGACCCGTGGCTGAGCGAGATCGTCACGGGTGACACCGAACTGCTCGAGATCCACGCCCGGCAAATAGACTCGGCCGCGTTCGAGGTCTTCGGCGACATCGCGGATGAAGTTGGTGAGTTGGAAGGCCTCGCCCAGGGCTCTCGCGCGGGGATAGGCCTCATCGCACAGCGGTCCGAGGATGGGCACCATCTGCAGGCCGATGACCGCGGCCGAGCCGTACATGTAGCCGACGAGATCCTCGTAGGCCGGATAGTCCGTCACGGTGAGGTCTGCGGCCATCGAATCGAGGAAGGCGCCGACGGTGTCGAGCGGAATATTCCAGCGGCGCAAGGTATGCCGTAGCGCGGTGGTGACCTCCGCGCCCGGGGCGTCCGGGTCGGCTTCGACGTCGTCGGCGAGCTGGGTGAGCACCTGCTTGGACCAGACCTCGAATTCGGCCGCGCGTGCGTCGGCAGGCCCGCTGTCGACGATTTCGTCGGCGTAGCGGGCGAATCCATAGAGCGCATGCACATACGGCCGCTTCCACGGCGGCAACAGCAGGGTCGCCAGATAATACGTGCGCCCGTACCGGGCGTGCAGGCGGCGGCAGCGGGCATATGCATTGCGGAGCGCGGGGTCGGTGATTCCGGCAGCGTCGAGGAGGCGGCGGTCGGTGGCGTTCATCGAGGCACTCCCGACCGAGGCCGCGCCCCCGGCCGTCCGGTGATCCGCTGGGCCGCGAGCCGACCGCTGATCAGGGCCATGGGCACACCAACGCCGGGATGCGTTCCCGCCCCGGCGAATACGATGTTCTCACCGACCAGATTGGCGGTGCGGAAGGGGCCGGTCTGGCGCATGGTGTGGGCGGCGCTGAACGGGGTACCGGCCGGACAGTCGAGTTGTTGCCAATCGTGCGGTGTGAGCACGTGTTCGAATTGGGGACGCTGCGCGAGCTCGGTATAGCCGTGTTCGTTCAGTGTTTTCATGACCTGGTCGCGATAGCGGGGCCCGTCTCGGGTCCAATCCTGATGCCCGGTATCGGAATTGGGAGTGGGGAACAGCACGTAATAACTCTGGCAACCGTCCGGCGCCAGCCCGGGGTCGGTGACCGAGGGCACGCTGACCAGGAAGGCGGGGTCGCTCATCAGCTCCCCGTCCCGGATGATCTCGTCGAAGCACTGCCGCCACGAGTCACCGAAATGGATGTTGTGGTGGGCAGGTACCGGCCCGCCGGTGTCACCCCCTGCGGCTCCCGCGAGCAGCAGGAAACACGACGGCGAGTATTTGATTCGTCTCAGGCGGCGGGGCTCCCGGCCGAGAAGCCGGGGAAATGCCAGCGCCGGGTCGACGGTCACGATGACGGCATCGGCCGGAATGCGTTCTCCCCCTTCGGTGATCACCGCACGCGCCCGTCCGTGCAGCGATACCTCGATCCGCTCCACGGTGGTGTCGTAGCGCAAGCGCACGCCGTGGTCGGACGCCGCGTCCGCGAGTGCGACGGGCAGAGCGTGCATTCCGCCTTTGGGCAGGAATACCCCGGCTTGGGTGTCGAGGTAGGAAATGATCGAGTAGAGCGCGCGCGCTTGATGCGGTGCGACGCCCGCATACAGCGCCTGGAACGAGAACAGGCGAATGGTGCGCGGATCACGAAGATACTTACGGACTTTGGCGTCCATGTTCCGGAACGCGCCCATCGCCACGAGCCGGGCGAGTGCCGGCAACGACAGGTCGAACGGCCCGTCGATATTACGATCGATGAAATCGGTGAATTCACAGGCATACAGGCGTTGCAGGAACGAGACGAATCGCCGATAGCCCTCTGCCTCACGGGAGCCGCAGACACGGGTGATCTCCTCGGCCATGGCATCGAGGTCGGCGAGTGCGTCCAGCGTCGACCCGTCGCTGTAGTGGGCCCGGTAGGCCGGGTGTACCGGGAGCAATTCGAGTCGGTCGTCGATATTCTCGCCGACAGCCGCGAAGGTATCGGCTATGAGGTCCGGCATGGTGAGCACGGTCGGCCCATTGTCGAACGAGTACCCGCCGACGGTGAACACGCCCGCTTTGCCACCCGGTTGCGCACTCTGCTCGAGGACGGTGACCGAGCGCCCCGCGCCGGCGAGATGGATTGCGGCGGACAGACCGGCGAGGCCGGCGCCGACGATCACGACATTATCGACGTGGCCGGTCACCGTGCGTGGTGAGCGCATCGCGCCCTCCTCCAAGTAACAAGAACGCCGGGGTACTCCCCCGGCCGGTGATCACACATAGTAGGGCGCTCGACGGTAGCGCGCTCGACGAGCGAGAGCCCATTCCCCACGGACACAACGCTGTTGGGGCTCACCTGTGCGAATCGTCGTGGCGGTGCGAGTCCGGCCCCGGTCGAGGTCGTCGCCGAGAAGCCCCGCAACCGGTGTGGTGGCCCGCCGGTCCAACCGATGGCGGGTCCAATTCACCGCTGTCGCCAATCAGCTAACAGGCAGGGAACTCCGGCGCGCAGTACACTCCCCGTGATCGAGACAACGGGTCGCCGGCTGTCCACGGCCCGCAGTCGGGCCATGGGCCGCAGCCTCCCGATCACCAGCGAGAATCGAGACCGGACTGATGACTACGGTGCCCCTGACCACAGTCCCGGACCCCCACTCCACCGGCATCCTGGCCACGGCCCGCGCGGCGTGTGACCCGCTGCTGCGGCGTGTGATATCCGAACTGCCGCAACCGATACGACTCATGGCCGGATACCACTTCGGCTGGTGGGACTCGCAGGAACGACCGATCGACGGACGATCAGGTAAAGGACTGCGGGCCGCACTGGTGTTCGCTGTGACCGCCGCCTGCCGGGGCGACCGAGCCGCGGCAGCGCCCGCGGCAGCCGCAATCGAGCTGATGCACAATTTCACCCTCATCCACGACGATGTCATGGACGCCGACGAACTCCGCCACGGACGCGCCACCGTGTGGAAGGTATGGGGCCGCGACGCAGCCCTGCTACTCGGAGATGCGTTGCACGCGTCGGCGATTCGCATGGTGTTGGATGTCCCTGCGCCCGCGGTGGGCCAGGCGGTGGCCCGGCTCGAGGACGCCGCCATCGAGCTGTGCCGGGGACAATTCGAGGATTACGCCTTCGAGTCGCGCAAACACGTCGACGTCGACGAGTACCTGCACATGGTGATGGGCAAGACCGGATCGCTGATGGGGGCCGCCTGCGCGCTCGGCGCACTCTGTGCGGGCGCCGGGGTCGGCCTGGTCTCCGCGTACGACACCTTCGGCCGCGAACTGGGCATGGCATTCCAGTTCACCGACGACATCATCGGAATCACCGGAGACGCAGCGGTAATCGGCAAACCAGTCGGCAACGACCTGGCACGACGCAAGCGAACCCTGCCCGTAATCGCGGCCCTGCAGACCGGCCATCGCGCCGCAGCCGAACTGGCAGACCTCTACGCGTCCGGTAAACCCTTCAGCACCGAGGACATCACATACGCCACCGAACTCGTCACAACCTCCGGTGGTTTGCACCAGACCCAGGCACATGCCGACGCGAGAATGCAAGCGGCGATCGACGCCCTGCCCACCGCGCTCGCCACCCCGGAACTTCATGCGTTGACCCGAGCCATCACACACCGAGCTCGATGAGAGTGCCGAAAGCCGCCGATACGCGGGGTCATCCTCCCGTCACCGTTCTGACATCGCGTTCGCGCCACGGCGCGGACAACTCGGTATCAGTCATGGCCTGGTCAGCTCGGCCCAGGGCGAAAACATCGCCCACCACCAGCGAATCCGATGCGCCCGCGGCAGCTCGCGATCCCGGATGTCACTTCCGCTTGCGGAACCTGCCCACGATGCCGTCGACAATGCGCAGCACGCCACGCACCGCCATCGGGAAGAAGGCCGCCTTCATGAACTCGAGGTAGCTCGGGTTATAGCGCGCGACGTACGAGATCGCCGGATCCACGGATTCGACCTGGTGCCACCAGAACATCGGGATGTAGAGGATGTCACCGGTCTCGAGGACCACGTCGTAGTAGGAGGCCTCCCCCAGCTTCGCGAAGCTGTGCACATCCGGGTCGAACTCGTCGGGGAGCCCGGTGTAGGGGGCCGAAACATTCATCGGTATCCGGCCGTACACATTGTGGTACTCGTTCGGCGGAAACAGCCGGACCCGCTTGCGGCCGTGCAACTGAATCAGCAGGCCGTGCCATGGATCATTGTGCAGCGGTGTCAGATTGCCCTGCTGGCCGATCCACACACTGCTCGCCGCCGAGCTCTGCTGCCGGGTGCCGACGCGCGAGGGCAGCTGATCGGCGAGCGGCTGCGGGTCGGCGGCGGCACGCGAGTAGTAGTTCTTGCCCGGCTTCGGCTCGTCGAAAACGGCTTCCATGACATCGCGGTATTCGAGCACCTCGACCGGCGATGTTTCCTGCGTGAACACATTGGTCGTACTGGTCAGCGCGGCCACTTTCTGGCTGCCGTATTTCTCACGCAGTGCTTCCGGCTGAAATTCCTCGAATACCGGCCAAGTTGTTGCGACACCACGGAATACGACCGGAGTCTGCGCATCGAAGACGGCTTCGAGTTGGAAATCCCGATCGGGTACGACCAACCCTTGTTGCCCGCCCTTCGACGGACTCACCACGTCCCGAACACTCCGACCGACCCATAGTACGAAGCTGGCTAGGAAAATAGGGGCCAGCGTGACCGGCCTCTCATCGTAACCCTTAGTCATATCCCCACATCTTCTAAGAGAACTGGTGCAGTGCTGCAACTTTCGTTTACTCACCACGCCGTGAGCCGACCCTATCGACAAGCTGGAGTCTACCGCCCCAAACCATGCCCACCCCTGGGAGTACCCTGGCAATTCCCTGACCCCACCCCCGTCCCGATCTCCGCGAAGATCGAGCCGACGACGTCTTCCGTCCGTGGTGTCGGCAATGGCCTGAGCGGCGCCAATCGCGGCACCCGCGCTCGCGCATCGGCCCATCACTCCCACGACCGGCAACAAGCGGTGCGGCTCGGTTCGCCTAGTCTTGGTGCGATGCCGATTTCAGGAGAATGTCGTGGCCGACCTGCCTGACGATTTCGCTACGGTGCGCGGACTCCTCCGGACGCGGTTCGCGTCGACAGACACCATCACAGGTATCGACACAGTGGGGCGTTACGTCGCGCCGGGAATTATTCAGGTAGTGGTGATCGAGCAACTTCGCACCGCCGAGGCCGTCACTCCCGACCGGCTCGACCAGTGGCAGATCGATACCACCGAACTCTTCGAACTGGCCGAGGCGAACACCCGCGCCGCCGGTCGCCTCGAGATCGAATGGCGGAACTACAACGATGCGCACTTCGCCATTCTGAGTGGCGCGGACTCCGCGAGTGCGCACTCGAAGTGGCTCGGCGAGTATCCGATAATCGGCACGTATGGAGCGCTTTTCGTCATTTCGCACGAGGGCAACATCTACGCACATCCGATTGTCGGGCCGAATGCGCTGACGGCGCTCATCCTGCTCGGCAAGGTGGCCGCCAACACCTATCGCAGCGAACCGCGACCCATCAGCCCGGCGGTCTACTGGTGGCGGGACGGGGAGATCGGCCTGGCCGCCATTACCGAGCGCGATCCCGATCACAATGTCGAGGTGCGCCCGACCCCGGAACTCGAGGCACTACTGACCAGCCTGGCGGTGACCCGCGAGTTCGCCGTGCTGCCCGCCGACGAGGTCGATACCGCGCTCGACGCGCTGGAACAGTACGAGCGGATGTGCACTGCCCCGGACCACAGTGCGACCCCACCCGCCGTCGACGACCTCGTCGACGAAATCAACCGCAACGGCGGCGCCGTCGGATTCATTGCGGCCGTCACGGATTCCCGTGGCGCGGTACTGCGCACGTGGGGACCGAACCGGGCCCACCATCTGCTCGCGGTACTGAAGCTCACCAAGAACCGCGACCTCGCCGTGCTCGACGTCGAGACCGGGCACCTCTACGACCCCCGCGGGCACGTCGAGGTCCGCGTGACCGTCGGTGACGGTCGGTCACTGCCCTACCTCACGCCCGCATTGCTCGAGGACTTCGTGGTCGCCGCCGCCGACCCGGACGACCCGTTCCTGGTCGTCGCACGCGCGGACGGCACCTACATCCAAACCCGCCGCCACGAGTGGGTCTACGAAATCGAGCACCAGGCCGGATCCGCGTCGGAACATTTTCGCGTATACACCTTGCGACACAAGATCGTTCGCGATGTCATCTGGGCGTGGGCCTGCAACGACCCGTCGTGGACGGTCGCGGTGCGATGGCGGCCGGTCGATCCCACCTCGCCAGGCATCGAGGCGGCCTCCGGGCTGGAAATCCTGCAGGACGAACTGTCCTCCGCCGGTTCCGATCTCTCGCCCGACGCACTCGCACTCCTCGATACCTTTCTGGCAGTGCGTGATACGCCGATGCCGTCGATGGATCTCGTATCCGAGCGCGATAACCTCGCGATCGACCCGGCGACCCTGCGCGACCTGGCGTCATCGCATACCGAAGAGGCACTCCGGATCGACGAAGTCGAGACGACAGACGACCCCGACGAGAACTGAGGCCGGTCCTACCGGTGCACCCGGGATCCGCGATCACCCGGGTGCGAGGATCGACGCATGCGAGTTCTGGTGCAGCGCGTATCCGCCGCGCAAGTGACCGTCGACGGACGGACCGTCGGCCGGATCGAACCGAATCCGCAGGGCCTGGTCACCCTGGTCGGCGTGACGCATGACGACACCGAAGCCACCGCGCAGGCCCTGGCGGACAAGGTGTGGCGGTTGCGCATTCTCGAGGGGGAACGTGCCGCCGCGGATCTGCATGCGCCCATTCTCGTGGTCAGCCAGTTCACCCTCTACGCCGATACCGCCAAGGGGCGGCGGCCGTCCTGGTCCGCCGCCGCACCCGGCCCCGTCGCCGAACCACTGGTCGAGACCTTCGCGCGGGCGCTGCGCGAGCTCGGCGCTACCGTCGCCACCGGACAGTTCGGCGCGCATATGCAGGTCGAACTGGTCAACGACGGTCCGGTGACATTGCTGCTCGAGGGCTGAAGGCATCCACCCGAGCGCAACCACCCCTGACAGCTTCGCGCACCGCTGATCTGCGCGCCGACACCCGCGAAGCACGCGAAACCGCGACGGCGTCCGGGAGCTCGGTCGGCACGACTGTCAACAGGTCGATCGTGGCGGCAGCGGTCGCCGGTGGATTGCCTGCTCATTCCGGCCATTTCTATGGCAAACTCGGTCGAGCAGAATGCGGCCGCTCGACGACCGTGACGCGCGGAAGGTGAAGCGGGAGTTGAGGTCGCCATGGATCTGAGTGCACTCGAGCGTCGGGTAGCCGAGGATCGTCGGGCAGCCATCGACCGGACGGTCGAGAACGAATTGCGTTTGGCTACGTCGCTGTGCGACCTCGCCAAGGCCCTGGCCGCCACCAAGAACGGCCCTGGCCGGAACCGGACGGCCGAGGCGCTGGCGCCGTCGCAGGAGTCCGTCGGTATCCGGCTGCACTGGCTCGCCGCCGGTCGCGTCACGGCCGAATTCGCGGGCGAAGTCCAGGATGCGCTGCGCGTCTTCGAGCAGGCGACCCGGCACATCGGTCACCGGGAGCTCGCGGCGAGCACCATTCGCAATGCCTGCCACACCTATCGCCAGGTGTCGCGAACACATCCGCAGGTGGCCGCGGTCTGCGCGGACGGGCTGTCGAAGTGCGGAGTGTGGCTGTGTCGCCTCGACCCCAAGGCCGCCGTCGCCGCCAGCGAGGATGCGGTGCGCATCCGCAGCGCGCTGTTCGCGGCGAATCCGGATCAAGCCGGAAAGTACCTCGCCAGCCTGAATATGCTGCTGCGCACCCTCATGGTCGGCCGCCAGCGCAAACAGGCCGTCGCGATGTACCGGGAGCGGTATGCCGCGCTGACCTCACCGGAGATGACGGCACGGCTGCGCGAAACCCGGATCGAGGATATCGATCTCACGAATAAGACCTTCACCGCGCTCACCAAACTCGAAGCCCGGACCTTGCAGCGCGCGGGACATCTGACCCAGCAGCAGATTCTGTACCAAACCTCCGGCGATCTCGCCACGATCGAGGAGATCAACTGGAAGCTCGCACTGGTCGGCTTGAAGCCGCTCGCCGCGGGTGCCCTACCCGATCCCCCGTCCCGACCGGTGGAAATCGGTGCGACCTTCGGTGCGTTGAGTGTCCGCTGCAGCGCACGCGACGCCGTCGCCCAGGTCCGCGCCGCGATCATCGCGGCCTACGCCGCCGACAACGCCCGCCAGGTCGACCGCTCGGCCGTGCGCGGCGCACACGAAACGCACTGGCATACCTTCGATCCCGAATTGAATTCGGCCGATTCCCTCGGCGACGATGTGGTGCTGATCGAACAGCCGTACGGCGGTTCGGTTGTCGTCATGAGCCTGAAGTGGGAGATCGCCTCGGTCGGCAAACACCCACTGGCACGACACCTTTCCACGCGTTGGTCGGTGTTCAGCGTTACCGCGAACGAGAAGATGTCCTACGAACTGTGCCGATACGACGACGGTGTGGCCACCCAATACGCCGCGCTGGGTCGCCCGAGCGGGCAAGCCCCGCTCGATACGCCATTGGCGCCGTTGGACTTCGCGGCCCTGGCCGACTACGGCGCGGACTACGCGTCCGAAACGCAGGTCCGGGCCGCCTTCGGTAATACCGATATGTTCGCGAAACTCACCCACCTGCCCGCCAGCGGCATCCGGCAAGCGGCACTGGCCATTCCGCTCGCCGACTACGGCGACAACGTCCTGTTCTTCCGCGGCAACGGCAGTTAACCGGATACTTCCCAATGGGTTTCGGTGCGATCGAGCACAGCCTCGATCGCGGTTTCCAGCATCGTGGCGAGTTGCTCGGCCCGGACGCCATCGGCCGCGGGGGCGTGATCGAGCACGAATGCGTAACGGCCGTCGTCGGGCAGGTCACGCCAGAGCATGAACTGTTCGAGTATGCCGCGCGGCCCGAACTTGGAGTGGCCCTGGTGAATGGTGATCGGCCTGCGTCGGCGCGGACGGGCGCGGTACCGTCGTCAGGTGCGGGACTTCGGGCAATCCACTGACGAAACAACGAATCCGACCCAACTCCGCGCCGCGCGTGCCGCCTCGTTCGGCGCGCATGCCGCGGCATACGCCGAGCATCGCCCCGACTATCCCGCCACGGGCATTCGGTGGGCACTGGAACCGGTTGGTGCGTCGGCCGCACCGGTCGTCCTCGATCTGGGCGCAGGCACCGGCAAACTCACCGAGGGATTACTCGCGGTCGGCGCGGACGTCATCGCCGTCGAACCCGATGCCGCGATGCGCGCCGAACTGGTCCGCAGATTTCCCGCGGTGACCGCATCCGCCGGTGCGGCAGAGGCGATCCCATTGGCCGATGACTCGGTGGATGCCGTGCTGGTCGGACAGGCATTCCACTGGTTCGATCAGGCGCGGGCATTTCCGGAGATCGCGCGGGTATTGCGCGGCGGCGGCGTCTTCGCCGCCCTGTGGAATGAGGACGACCTCGGTGTCGAATGGGTCGCGGGGTTACAGAAGGTAGCGCGCACGGCCGCGTCCTTCCCACCCCCGCGGCCGCAGCCCGCACCGCTGCCCGCACATCCACTGTTCGAGAACTTCGAGCGAGCCGACTTTCCGCACCGTCAGCGCCGGACCGCCGAATCCCTCACCGCGACCATCGGCACGCATTCGCACACGCTGGTCATCCCCGCACAGGCACGCGGCGAACTGCTCGAACGGATCTCCGACTACCTGCGCTCCAGGCCCGAGACCGCGACGGGCGAATTCGATCTCCCCATCCGCACCGAGATCGTCCGCGCCGTACACCGTCTCGCGGATGGCCCGACACCGCAGCCGAATTGAGCCGCTCGACCGTCTAGCGGAAGCCGCTACCTACGCATAGTGCCGCACACCCCGCAGCACGGCCCCTGAACTGTGCGGAGACCGCATCGCAGGGCCGACAACGCCCATCGGCCGACCACGGTTCCCCGCAGAACTACGCAATGCCACAACGGAATTCGAGTAGCGATCTACTCGGGTGAGCACCCCTCCCCCGGCCATACGCTTCTTCCATCGTTGCAGTTCGGTACGAATCGGAGGAGAAATCATCGCCACTGTGGTTGCGGTCGATCCCCTGGATGACCCCCGAGGTGCGGTAAGACGCACGAGCGCGGGTGCAAGGAACGACGTCACCGATCCAGCGCGAGCTGGGTAACGTCAGGGCAAACGGCGGACGCATTGTGTCCGAAGCCGCTGAGTACCAGACATTTACGACCTGCGGGCGTCGGTGCGGCTCGGCTCCTCGCCGCGCGACGTCACCGAACCTGGAGTCGGATAGCGTGGCCGACCACTGCACACGGCACGGTGTACCTATTCAGGCCGCACCGTCAGAATCCGCGGCCCATCCTCGGTCACCGCAACCGAATGTTCCCAGTGCGCGGCCCGGCTACCGTCCAGCGTCACCACGGTCCAGTCATCGTCGAGCACCTTCGTCTGCGTCGTGCCCAACGTCAACATCGGCTCGATCGCGAGCACCGATCCCACCACCAGTTTCGGCCCCTTGCCCGGCGCACCCTCATTGGCCAGGAACGGGTCCATATGCATCTCCCGCCCGATGGCGTGCCCACCGTAACCGTCGACGATGCCGTAGGACCGGCCGTGTTCCTTTTCGGCCGCGCGCGTGCCCAATTCGATGGCATGCGAGACATCAGTCAGCCGGTTACCGGGCAGCATGGCCGCGATACCCGCCTCCATCGACATCTTGGTGGCATCGCTGAGCAGTTGATCGGCCTCGATGATCGGACCGACGCCGAACGTCCAGGCCGAATCACCGTGCCAGCCTTCGAGAATCGCGCCACAGTCGATCGAGACCAGATCACCTTCGACCAGGATCTCCGACGATGTCGGAATCCCGTGCACCACACGGTCGTTGACCGACGCGCAGATCGAACCCGGAAAGCCGTGATATCCCTTGAACGACGGCACGGCGCCGGCATCGCGGATCACCTGTTCGGCGATCTCATCCAACTCCAGGGTGGAAACACCGGGCTTGGCCGCCGCGCGCACCGCGACGAGGGCGCGGCCGACAATCGCACCGGCCGCCGCCATCGCATCCAGCTCGCTTGCCGTCCGGAACGGCACGACCTTCTTCTTGCGGTTGAAGACCATCCGGCCTCAGTGTCCCAGTGCGCGCAGCGCGCGTGCATTGACCTCGTCGATCTCACCGACACCGTCGACCGAGACGACAAGACCGTCGTAGTGCTCGAGCAGCGGCTCGGTCTCCTCGCGGTACACCCGAAGCCGGTTGCGGATCACGTCCTCGTTGTCGTCGGCGCGACCACGCGCCATCATCCGACTGACCACGGTCTCCTCGGGCACGACGAAGCACAGCACCGCGTCGAGCTTCTTATCCATATCCGCGAGGATCTTCTCCAGCGCATCGGCTTGATCGACCGTGCGCGGGTAGCCGTCCAGCACAAAGCCATTCGCGGCATCCGGCTCGGCGACCCGAGCCTCGACCATGCGGTTCGTCACATCGCTCGGCACCAGATCGCCCGCGTCGATGTACTTCTGCGCTTCCCGGCCCAGCGGCGTCTGGGCGGAGATATTGGTGCGGAACAGGTCCCCGGTGGAGATGTGCGGGACACCCAGCTTGTCCGACAGGAGATCGGCCTGGGTGCCCTTGCCGGCTCCCGGCGGTCCGAGCAGTACAAGTCTCACTTGAGGAACCCTTCGTAATTTCGATTCATCAGCTGGCTTTCGATCTGCTTCACGGTGTCCAAGCCGACGCTCACCATGATCAGCACCGCGGTGCCACCGAACGGAAGGTTCTGGTTGCCACCGGAGGCGCCGATATCGAGGAACAGATTCGGGAGGACGGCCACGAGACCGAGGTAGATCGAGCCGGGGAGGGTAATGCGGCCCAATACGAAGTTGAGGTAGTCGGCGGTCGGCTTACCGGGGCGATATCCCGGAATGAAGCCACCGAACTTCTTCATCTCGTCAGCGCGTTCCTCCGGGTTGAAGGTGATCGCGACATAGAAGTAGGTGAAGAACACGATCAGACCGAAGTAGATCGCGATGTAGACCGGGTTGCCCGGGTTCACCAGGTATTTCTGGATGATCTCCTGCCACCAACTCGGGTTGGGGTTGTTCTTCGACGATGTCAGCTGCGCAACCAGATTCGGCAGATACAGCAGCGACGATGCGAAGATCACCGGGATAACACCCGCTTGGTTGACCTTCAGTGGCAGGTAGGTCGAGGATCCGCCGTACATCTTGCGGCCGACCACGCGCTTGGCGTACTGCACCGGAATCCGGCGCTGGCCCTGCTCGACGAAGATGACCGCGGTGATGATGGCCAGCGCGGCGACGCAGACCAAGCCGAAGACCAGGCCGCCGCGGTTGTCCAGAATGGCCTTGCCCTCGGACGGGATTCGGGCGGCGATACCGGCGAAGATCAGCAGCGACATGCCGTTGCCGATGCCGCGCTCGGTGATCTGCTCGCCGAACCACATGACCAGCGCCGCACCGGCGGTCATCACCAGCACGATGATGACCATGCCGAAGATGCTGGTGTCGGCCAGGATGTCCTTCTGGCAGCCCTGCAGCAGCTGACCGCGGGCCGCGAGCGCGACCAGACCGGTGGCCTGCAGGATCGCCAGCGCGATCGAGAGGTACCTGGTGTACTGCGTCATCTTGTTCTGGCCGGACTGGCCTTCTTTACGCAGTTCTTCGAAGCGCGGGATGACAACGGTGAGCAGCTGGATAATGATGCTCGCGGTGATGTAGGGCATGATGCCGATCGCGAAGACCGACAACTGCAGCAGCGCACCACCGGAGAACAGGTTGATCAGCTGATAGATACCGGCGGAATCACCGCCGGAGACCAGGTCGATGCACTCCTGCACGCTTTTGTAATCGACACCAGGGGACGGCAGCGCGGCACCCATGCGGTACAGCGCGATCAACCCCAGCGTGAAGAGAATCTTCCGCCGTAAGTCCGGAGTCCGGAAGGCCGATACGAAGGCGGAAAGCACAGATCCTCCTGGCGAACGACATGGTCATGCCACGGATATAGAAAATCCATGACGAGGCTTGGCAGACAACAATTGAACTCTAACAGTGGCACCGGCGGCGTGAGCTCAGTGCCCGGAGGCGGCAGCTCGCGTAACCACGTAGGGCACGCGAGCGCCGCCGATCGGACACTGTCGAGCTCTTCACTCGTCCGATGCCACTATCTGCAGAGTACCGTCAGCCCAGCTCGGTGACGGTGCCACCGGCCGCGGTGATCTTCTCCTTGGCGGCGCCGGTCACCTTGTCGACGGTCACCTGGACCGCGACGCCGATCTCGCCATCGCCGAGAACCTTCACCAGCTGGTTCTTGCGAACCGCACCGGCTGCCACCAGCTCCGCCTTGCCGACCGCGCCGCCCTCGGGGAAGAGCTTGGCGATCGCGCCGACGTTCACGACCTGGTATTCCACCCGGAACGGGTTCGTGAAGCCCTTGAGCTTGGGCAGCCGCATGTGAATCGGCATCTGCCCACCCTCGAAGGCGGCCGGGACGTTCTTGCGTGCCTTGGTGCCCTTGGTACCGCGGCCCGCGGTCTTGCCCTTGGAGCCTTCACCGCGACCCACGCGGGTCTTCTCGGTCTTGGCGCCGGGAGCCGGACGCAGGTGATGCAACTTGATGGTCATGTCAGACCTCCTCAACTGTTACGAGGTGGCGCACGACGTTGATCAGCCCACGGTTCTGCGGATTGTCTTCCCGAACCACGGTCTGGCGGATCTTGCGCAGGCCGAGCGTACGAAGGCTCTCCCGCTGGTTCGCCTTGGCGCCGATCGACGACTTGATCTGGGTCACCTTGAGATCTGCCATTACCTGGCACCTCCCGCTGCCTGAGCGCGCGCACGCAGCATGCCCGCCGGAGCGACATCCTCGAGCGGCAGGCCACGGCGAGCCGCGACCTCTTCCGGACGCTGCAGCATCTTGAGCGCCGCAACGGTCGCGTGCACGACGTTGATGGCGTTGTCGCTACCGAGCGACTTCGCCAGAATGTCATGGATACCAGCGCATTCCAGCACCGCGCGAGCCGCACCACCGGCGATCACACCGGTACCGGGCGATGCCGGACGCAACATGACCACACCGGCCGCCGCCTCACCCTGGACCGGGTGGGTGATGGTCGAGCCGATCATCGGGACGCGGAAGAAGCCCTTGCGAGCCTCCTCGACACCCTTCTGGATGGCCGCGGGAACTTCCTTGGCCTTGCCGTAGCCGACGCCGACCAGACCGTTGCCGTCGCCGACGATCACCAGGGCGGTGAAGCTGAAGCGACGACCACCCTTCACGACCTTGGAGACACGGTTGATCGCGACTACGCGCTCGAGCTGGTTCTTGTCGGTCTGCTGGTCACGACGGTCACCACCGCCACGGCGATCGCGGCCACCGCCGCGGCTGTCGCGGCTGTCGCCGCCACCGGCGGCACCGTTCTGCTGTCCGGCGGGTCCGCTGCCGCCGTCACGCCTCTGACGTCCCGGCATCAGACGTTCCTTCCGTAAATGTTTGCAGTCATCAGAACTTCAACCCACCTTCGCGAGCGGCATCGGCCAGCGCCGCGATGCGGCCGTGGTAGTCGTGGCCACCACGGTCGAATACGACAGCCTCGATGCCCGCGGCCTTGGCGCGCTCGGCCAGCAGTTCGCCGACCTTCTTGCTCTTGGCCGACTTGTCGCCGTCCAGCGCACGCACATCGGCCTCGATGGACGACGCGGCGGCAATGGTCTTGCCGATCGAGTCGTCGACCAGCTGCGCATGCAGGTGACGCGAGGAGCGGTTGACCACCAGGCGCGGACGCTCGGTGGTGCCGACGACCTTCTTGCGCAGACGGAAGTGACGGCGGGTCTTCGACAGACGACGCGTCGTCGACACGTCCTTGCCACGCGGAATGCGCTTGGCCTTCTGATTTTCGGTTTGCGCCATGATCACTTACCCGTCTTTCCGACCTTGCGGCGAACGACCTCGCCGGCGTAGCGGATGCCCTTGCCCTTGTAGGGATCGGGCTTACGCAGTCCGTGGATGACAGCGGAGATCTGGCCGACCTTCTGCTTGTCGATTCCGGACACCGAGAACTTGGTGGGCGATTCCACCGCGAAGGTGATGCCCTCCGGGGCCTCGATCGGCACCGGGTGTGAGTAGCCGAGGGCGAACTCCAGGTTGGAGCCCTTGGCCGCGACGCGGTAACCGACGCCGAAGATTTCCATCTTCTTCTCGTAGCCCTTGGTCACGCCCTCGATCATGTTCGAGACCAGGGTGCGGGTCAGGCCGTGCAGCGAACGGTTCTGGCGCTGGTCGTCCGGGCGGGCAACCTCGAGCTGGCCGTCCTCACCCTTGGTGACGGTGATCGGCTCGGCGACGATGTGGGTCAGGGTGCCCTTGGGACCCTTCACCGACACGTTCTGGCCGTCGATGGCGACCTCGACACCGGCAGGAATGGCGATGGGCTTCTTACCAATACGCGACATTTGTCCTACCTCCCTTACCAGACGTAGGCGAGGACTTCGCCGCCCACGCCCTGCTTGGCCGCCTGACGATCGGTGAGCAGACCGGTCGACGTGGAGATGATCGCCACGCCGAGGCCGCCCAGGACCTTGGGCAGATTGGTGGACTTCGCGTACACACGCAGACCCGGCTTCGACACGCGACGCAGGCCCTGCAGGCTGCGCTCACGGCTGGGGCCGTACTTGAGGTCGACGACGAGGGTCTTGCCCACGGTCGCATCCTCGGTCCGGTAGTCGGCGATGTAGCCCTCGCGCTTGAGGATCTCGGCGATATTCGCCTTGAGCTTCGAGTGCGGAGCCTTCACCTGATCGTGGTACGCCGAGTTGGCGTTGCGCAGACGTGTCAGGAAGTCTGCGATCGGATCAGTCATGGTCATGGTTCGACCTTGACACCTTTCTCGCTGCGGTTCCCATGCAACACCGGCACCCCGATGGGCATGCCAGCCGTGGGCCTACAGCAATTCGGCGGTCCGGCCGACACTTGCCGACCGGATTGAGTTCTCATATGAGCTCTCGGTGCGAGGGCCGTCCACACGTCGATGCAACAGCGCATCAAGGACATGCGGACACAGAGGTGCCCAAGCAACCGCTCTAGTGTAGGCAAGGTCCCTACCAGGACAAAATCCGGGGTCCGCCCCTTACACTCACCCGCGTGCAGCATTCCCGCGCGACCGCTTTCGTTGGTCGCGATGCCGAAGTAGCGAGTCTGGCGGCACTCGGACGGCGCGCGGCGGCCGGTCACGGGTGCGCCGTTCTGGTCGAGGGCGAGCCCGGGATCGGCAAATCGGCACTGCTGGAGGCGGCGCGAAATCCCTTGGCGGCAACGGGCCTGCACATCCGTGTCGGCGCCGCCGCCGAGTCGCGGCAGGGCGTGCCGTTCGCCGGGGTGTGGTCCTGGCTGGACGACGCGGGCACGACCTCCGCACTCGACGCGCTGCGCAGCGGGGATCGGGTGGGCGATGTGGCGGCGACCCATGAACTCGCCATTGCCGAGGCGATTCTGGACCAGATCGATACCTGGTGCGCGGCGGGCCCGATTGCCCTGGTCATGGACGATGTGCACTGGGCGGATCGGTCGAGCGTGGCGCTGCTGCGCCGGCTGTGCATCCTCGCCGACGAGCTGCCCCTGCTGCTGGTGCTCGCGACCCGCCCACTGCCGCGCGCCCCGGCCTTCGCCGCGCTGTCGGCCGAACTGACGGCACGGCATGCCCCGGTGCTGCGGCTCGACGCCCTGCCCGCAACCGACGCCGCGAAACTGGTGCGTGAGCTGGTCGGTGCCGAACCGGGACCGCGGTTGTTGGCGAAGGTGGCCGAGGCCGGTGGGAATCCGCTGCATGTTTCGGAATTGGTGGCGGCCCTGGTGCGCGACTCGGCGATCAGGGTGATCGCCGACACCGCCGATCCGGCGGGCCCTGTTGTCGCGAACACGTCCACGTCATTGGCCGAGGCGATTACGCAGCGGCTGGACTTCCTGTCCCGTCCGACGCGCGATGTGCTGCCGATGGCCGCGGCCCTTGGTCCGACCATCGATGTCGCGGACTTGGCGGTAGTGCTGAAGATCCCGATTCTGGACGCTTGGAGCGCCGTCACCGAGGCGCTGGACAGCGGGCTGCTCACCCGCGTGGACTCCGAGCTGACGTTTCGGCACGACCTGATCCGGCGCGCGCTGGCCGATCGGCTGCCTGCTTCACTGCGGTCGGATCTGCTCCTGCGAGCCGGACAGGCACTGCAGTCGACCGATGCGCCGATCGAACGGGTTGCCTATTACCTGTCGGTCGCCGATCGCGAATTGGACAGGACCAGCCTCGACTGGCTGATCGGTGTCGCCGACAAGCTGATCGTTCGCGCGCCCGAACTGGCGAAACAGTTGTTGAGCCAGGTCGCCACCGATCCGGATCTGGATGCGGCAACGCGTTCGATTCTGATCCGACTGAGAATTCACGCTCTGCTCTGGGATGGGCACACCGCCGAAGCGGAATCGGTGGTACGTGAGGCGCTGCTCACCCAGTCGGAGGACGGCCTCGAATTGCGCTGGCTGCTCGCCCAGATCTATCAGGCCGGGGCCCGATTGGCCGATGCGGTCGCGGTGGCCGAGGAGGTGCTGTCCACCAGGGAGCTCGACGCGGAGAACGCCGCCCGATTTCTGGGCATGTCCGGACTCGGCAATTTCTTCCTCGAGCGGTTCGCGGCGGCCGAGCAGGCCGGTCACCTGGCCGTGTCGCTCGGTGAGAGCATCGGGAATCCGCTGGCCACCGGATACGGGCTCACGGCGGTCGGCGCGGTGCGCTATACCCGGGGCCATCTCGACGAAGCGCTGGACCTGAGCGCTCGGATCCCGGCCCTCTTCGAAGACGGGACCGGATCCGACCAATTCGATCCGTACGCGCTCTACGCCCACTGCTTGATCGAACTCGACCGGCTCGACGACGCCGAGGAGGTTCTGCGGACGGCCATCGGGCGCAACCGCCGGTTCCGCGGCGTCTATCTGTCCTCGAACCTGGTCGCCAAGGCGCGGATGTATCTGGTGGGCGGGCGCTGGGACGATGCGCTGGCCGAATGTGCGGCGAGCATGCAGACCCCCGATGTGCTCGGGTATGCGACCGTCGCGCACACCGTCGCGGCGCTCATCGGAATTCGCCGCGGCACCTTCCTGCCGGATCCGGACGGCCTGCCCGCGCCGGACGATCGACCGGGCAATATCGGCTACGCGCATTTCCAGCCATGGGTCAAGGCGCTGACCGCCGAGGCGCGCGGGCGCCCCGACCAGGCACTGGAACTACTCGTCGACACGCACAACCGACTTGCCGACGGATTGGCCTCGGCCACATTGCATTACATCTTCCCGGACATCGCGCGCCTGGCCGCGGATATCGGCGACGCGCACGCGGCCCGGTCGGTGGTTGCCAGCGCGGACCTTCTCCTGAGCCGGCAGCCGACCGCATCGCGAACCGGGACGGCCCAACTGTGCCGCGGCCTCGCCGACGCCGATCCCGACGGCCTCCTGGCGGCAGCACACGCCTTCCGACAATCCGGCCGCCCGCTGTTCGAGGCCCAGGCGCACGAAAACGCCGCCGTCCTACTCGCCGCGGCGGGCCGAATCCCCGAGTCCCGCACTGCATTGGACGCCGCGGTCGAACTGTATTCCGGCCTCGGCGCCTCCTGGGATTCCGCCCGCGCGGTGGCACGCGTGCGTCCCTACGGAATCCGCCGTGGCGTCCGCGGCCCCCGCAACCGCCCCAAAACCGGCTGGGCCGCCCTCACCGACACCGAACGCAAAGTCGCCACCCAGGTCGCCGACGGCTTGTCCAACACCGACATCGCAGCCCAAATGTTCTTGTCCCGCCGCACAATTCAATCCCACGTCTCGAATATCCTCGCGAAACTGGACCTCCGCTCCCGCCGCGAAATCGCCACCGCCATGCCCCAACCCCACTGAAAAGGTCCGCCTCGTCACGCAAACCTTCCGCACACCTCGCAGACCGACTCGCCACCCGAAACGCCGCGTCTCGAAAGCGAAGGTATGCGACAGCCCCGAGTGGTTGTCGGGCGATATTAGGATTGGGCCATGTCGGTTCCGCGCGTCGAACGACCCGACCTCCCTGAGTACATGACATGGGAGGAGCTCGAGCAGTTGCCTGAGGGGATCGCTGGGCAAATCGAACTATGGGAGGGACGGGTCGTGTGGCTTCGGCGCGGACCGGCCGAGCACCAGGCATTCACGTTTGCATTGACCAGCGCGCTCAAGCGATGCGCGCGGGCGGGGATGACGCAGCAGCCACAGGAGTGCTGGCGCGTGGACTTCGAAACCAACGTGTTCTTCGGTGAGACCGGCAAGTCCGACTTCGTCACACCCGATTTCCTCGCCTACCAGTGCCTCGATGCGCCCTACCAGGACATCCGAGCCAGGGACGTTCTCCTTGCCGGGGAGGTGCTGTCTCCGTCCAACACACAGACCGATATGGAAGCCAAGAAAGCTCGCTATGCGCGAGCTGGCATCCCGTCGTATTGGGAAGTCACCCTGGAACGTGAGAAGAGCGCGATCTCGGTGGTGCACGCCTACGTGTTGGAAACCACCCACGGTGAACTCCCCGCCGGTGTACACCCGCTCCACCCCGCCAACTACCTGCTGACCGGTTCGTGGGCGCCGAAGGACTCCGACGCGATCACCACGAACTTCCCATTCCCCATCCACATCCCCTGGTCCGAACTCGAATTCTGATCGGACGCAAGGAAATTCGATCAGCAAAGGGCACGGACTCGTCGGAGTCCGTGCCCTCGTTCGCTATTCGATTGGTGCGCTCAAAGAGAGCGCAAGCTCACCAAGAGCTCTTGTGCACACCCGGCAACTCGCCGCGGTGCGCCATTTCGCGCAGGCACACGCGGCACAGGCCGAACTTGCGGTAGACCGCGTGCGGCCGACCGCAGCGCTGGCAGCGGGTGTAGGCGCGAACGGCGAACTTCGGCTTGCTGTTGGCCTTGTTGACCAGTGCTTTCTTAGCCATGTGCTCAGTTCTCCTTGAACGGGAAGCCGAGGTGCTTGAGCAGGGCACGGCCTTCTTCGTTGTTGGTCGCGGTGGTGACCACGGTGATGTCCATACCGCGCGGGCGGTCGATGGAGTCCACATCGATCTCGTGGAACATCGACTGCTCGCTCAGGCCGAACGTGTAGTTGCCGTTGCCGTCGAACTGCTTCGGCGACAGGCCGCGGAAGTCGCGGATACGGGGCAGCGCGATGGAGACCAGGCGGTCCAGGAACTCCCACATGCGGTCGCCGCGCAGCGTCACCTTCGCGCCGATCGGCATGCCCTCACGCAGCTTGAACTGCGCGATCGACTTGGTGGCCTTGCGGATCTCGGGCTTCTGACCGGTGATCAGTTCCAGATCCCGGACCGCGCCGTTGATGAGCTTGGCGTCGCGCGCGGCGTCACCGACACCCATATTCACGACGACCTTGACCACGCCCGGAATCTGCATCACGTTGGCGTAGTCGAACTCGCTGTTCAGCGCGTCCTTGATCTCGGCGCGGTAGCGCGCCTTCAGGCGGGGCTGAATCTTCTCAGAGGTGGTCATGTCAGATGTCCTTCCCGTTCTTACGGGAGATCCGGACCCGCTTGCCGCTCTCCTCGTCCGTCCGGTAGCCGACGCGGGTCGGCTTGCCGTCGGAGTCGACGACCATCACGTTGGACACGTGGATCGGAGCTTCCTGGGTCACGATGCCGCCCGAGGAGGCACCACGCTGGTTGGTGGAGTTGGCAACGTGCTTCTTGATCCGGTTCACGCCCTCGACCAGGACCCGGTTCTCCTTCGGGTAGGCCTGGATGACCTTGCCCTTGGCACCCTTGTCCTTACCCGAGATGACGAGCACGGTATCGCCCTTGTGCACCTTCATGTCAGAGCACCTCCGGGGCCAGGGAAACGATCTTCATGAACTTCTTCTCGCGCAGCTCGCGGCCGACCGGGCCGAAGATGCGAGTGCCACGCGGGTCGTTGTCCGCCTTGATCAGCACGGCCGCGTTCTCGTCGAACTTGATGTACGAACCGTCCGGGCGACGACGCTCCTTGACGGTGCGCACGACGACGGCCTTGACGACCTCGCCCTTCTTGACGTTGCCGCCGGGGACAGCGTCCTTGACGGTGGCGACGATGATGTCGCCGATGCCGGCATAGCGACGCGACGAACCACCGAGAACGCGGATGCAGAGGATTTCCTTCGCACCCGTGTTGTCGGCGACGCGCAGTCGCGACTCCTGCTGAATCACTTCAGCCTCCTTGACCTGGATGTATACGCACGCCGGATTGCCGACCCGACGGGCATGGTCGTGTCACCACCCGAACGCGCGCCTACCAGCGGTTTTCTCGATCGGATGGATCAACCACTGGGGGTTCGTGGCCGGATTGCGGGCACAGCTCCCGCAGGCAACCGGCTCAGTGTAGGCGAATGCCCAGGTCGGTCCCAAATCGGGGCCCCGCCGGCACAGGCTGAACTTCCGCTGTGAAACCCGCGTGGATCAGTGCTCGCGGGCTGTCCCGTCACTACCCTCGGGACGAGCAAGATCACCCGATGAACTGCGCACATTCCACATCATCGCTGATATAGGGGGTTTCCTTGAGTTCGTCTGCGCGTTCTGCCCGGCTCGGTCGTCGCGCCTTCCTGATCGCACTGGGGCTGATTCCGGCCACCACAGCGCTGGTCTCCTGTAGTCGGGAACAGTCGGTGCAGCTCACCGGCGTCGATATGCGGGGCGAGGACCCGGCGATCCGGCCGCAGGACGATTTGTTCCGATACGTGAACGGCGGCTGGCTGCGCGATTTCCAGCTGCCGCCGGACAAGCCGTCCTACAGCACCTTCGACGAGGTCGGCGAACGGGTGGAACAGCAGCTGCGGGAGATCATCGATGGCATCCACGAGCCGAAGGCCGGGACCGCCGAACAACAGATCCGCGATCTCTACGACGCCCGGGTCGATCTGGCCGAAATCGAGCGGCTCGGCATGAACCCCTTGACGGATCTGTTCGCGGCGATCGAGGGCGCGGCGACCAAACCGGATCTGGCCAGGGTGATGGGCGGGCTGCCGATCGGCGGGCTCATCGGTTTGTCCGTCGCTGTCGATCAGAAGAACTCGGCCGAGTACGTCGCGAATATCTCCCAGTCCGGTATCGACCCGAATATGGGCGAGCAGTATTACCGCAAGCCCGAATACGCCGAGCAGCGTGCCGCGTATCAGACCTATCTGCAACGCGTCGCCGCGGGCGCGGGATTTCCCGACCCGGCGGGCACCGCCCAGCGAGTATTCGAACTGGAGACCAGGATCGGTGCCGCCTATTGGGACGACGTCCGGCTGCGCAATCCCGATGCCACCTACAACCCGATGAGCTGGACCCAATTGACCTCGCTCGCACCGCAATTCGACTGGGAGCCGTGGCTGGCGGGCACTACCGACCGATCGCACGCGCTGTTCGACCGCGTGGTGGTCGGCCAGCCGTCGTTCGTGACGGCGGCCGGAAAGCTGTGGGCGGAGGTCGATATCGCGGCTTGGCGGGAATATCTACGCCTGGCGGTAGTCAAACATTTCGCATCGCTGCTGCCCAGGGCCATTGCCGATGCCGAATTCGATTTCGTCGGCAAGGTGCTGCAAGGTCAGCGGGAACGTCCGGAGCTGTGGAAGGACGGCATCGCCACCGTCAATGCGAATCTGAGCCAGCAGCTCGGGAAACTCTATGTGGACAAACATTTTCCACCCGCGGCCAAAGAGCGCGCCTTGGCGATGGTCGCCGATCTCATGTCTGCCTATCGAGCCGACTTCACCGATTCGACCTGGATGTCGCCGCCGACCAGACAGGCCGCCATCGCCAAACTCGACAAGATCGTCACGAAGATCGGCTATCCGGACAAGTGGATCGATTACTCGGCGTTGATGATCACCCGCGGCAAGTTGATCGAATCCGTCCGTGCCGCCGAACTTTTCGAGACCGAGCGCCGTCTCGCACGGCTCGGCAACCCGGTCGACAAATCCGAATGGGCTATGCCACCGCAGATGGTGAACGCCATGTACGACCCGGCGGCCAATTCGATCTCGTTTCCGGCCGCCATTCTGCAGCCGCCGTTCTTCGACTCCGATGCCGCGGTCGCGGTCAATTACGGCGCGATCGGGGCGATCATCGGTCACGAGATCGGACATGGATTCGACGATCAGGGTTCGCGCTTCGACGGTGACGGCAATCTGCGCGACTGGTGGACGCCCGAGGACCGAGCCGCATTCGAAGTCAAGACCAAACAACTCATCGAGCAATACAACGCACTGGTCCCGACGGGTCTGGATCCGAGCAAGCACGTCGACGGCGCACTCACCGTCGGGGAGAATCTCGCGGATCTGCGTGGTCTCGGCATCGCGCTGGCCGCCCTCGGCATAGCCGACAAACGCGACGGCAAGGACAATCCGGACCACCGCACGATGTTCCTGTCCTGGGCCCGGATCTGGCGGGACAAATCGACCGAGGAGCACCTGGAATTACGACTGGCCATGGATCCGCATGCGCCCAACGAGTTTCGTTGCAATCAGGTGGTCCGCAATATCGACGAGTTCTACACCACCTTCGCCGTCGAACCGGGCGACAAGCTGTTCCTGCCCCAGGACCAGCGCGTCTCGCTCTGATCCGGCGGGCCGGCAACGCCGGCGACAGGTAGCCTCGGACCAGCACTATCGCGCCTGACGAGGATGCGGCGGGACCGCATCGGGAGAGGATTCCCTCGTGACATCAACCGGTCGTCCCGGTCAGCTGGACCGTCGTGCCTTCCTGATCGCGCTCGGGGTGGTGCCCGCGGCCCTCGCCCTGGTCTCCTGCTCGAAGGATGCGCGCTCGGTGCAGCTCACCGGGGTCGATATGGGCGGCGCGGACGAGGCGATCCGGCCGCAGGACGATCTGTACCGGCACGTCAACGGCAAGTGGCTGCGCGAGTACCAACTGCCGCCGGATAAGGCCGCGGTCGGCGCGATCAGCGATGCGAGCGACCGGACGCTGGATCAGCTGCGCGAGATCATCGAGGGCCTGGAGGATCCGAAGCCGGGTTCGGAGGCACAGCAGATTCGCGATCTCTACGACGCGCGGCTGGACGAGGCCGCCTTCGAAACGCTCGGCCTGACACCGCTGACCGACCTCTTCGCCAAGATCGATGGCGCGGCGACCAAACCGGATCTGGCCGAGGTGATGGCGCAACTGCCGATCGCCGGACTGATCGCTATCGGGATCGGTATCGATCGCAAGGACTCCAATGCCTACATCCCCACCATCAGCCAGTCGGGTATCGGGCTGAGCGAGCAGTACTACCGCAAGCCGGAATACGCCAAACAGCTCGGCGGGTACAAGACCTACCTCGAGAAAATGTCCGCGGGCGCCGGGTTCGCCGATCCGGCGGGTATCGCGCAGCGCATGCTCGATCTGGAGACCAAGATCGCGGCGGCGCATTGGGACAGCGTGCGCAATCGCGATACCGATGCCACCTACAACGTGATGAGCTGGCACGATCTGGTCGCGCTCGGACCACAATTCGATTGGGATTCGTGGATGGCGGGCAATACCGACCGGCCGCGCTCGCTGTTCGACAAGATCGTGGTCGCGCAGCCGTCATTCGTGACCGCGGCCGCGCAGCTGTGGGCCGATACCGATATCGCGCTGTGGCGGGAGTATCTGCGGGCCAACGTGGTCGCGGAGTACGCCCGGTTCCTGCCCAAGGCGATCCGCGACGCGCGGTTCGAATTCGTCGGAAAGGTGCTCAGCGGGCTCGAGGAGCGGCCGGAGACCTGGAAGTCCGGTGTCGGCGTCGTCAACGACAATCTCGGTGACCAGCTCGGCAAACTGTATGTCGAGAAGCACTTTCCGCCGTCCGCCAAGGATCGGGCCAAGGAGATGGTGGCCGACCTCATGGCCGCCTATCGGGAGAACTTCACCAATTCGACCTGGATGTCCAAGCCGACCAGGGATGCCTCGATCGTCAAGCTGGACAAGATCGAGGCCAGGATCGGATATCCGGATAAGTGGGACGACTACTCCGCGCTGACGATCACCCGGGGCAAGCTGATCGAATCCCTGCGCGCCGTCAACGCTTTCGAGTCCAAGAAGGCGTTCAACCGGCTCGGCACTCCGGTCGACAAGTCCGAGTGGGGCATGTCGCCGCAGACCGTCAATGCCTACTACTCATCGACCAACAACCAGATCACCTTCCCCGCCGCGTATCTGCAGCCGCCGTTCTTCGACAAGGACGCGACCACCGCGGTCAATTACGGCGCGGTCGGCGCGACCATCGGCCACGAAATCGGCCACGGCTTCGACGATCAGGGCCGCAAATACGACGCCAGCGGTAATCGCAGCGACTGGTGGACACCCGAGGACCTGACCGCATTCGAGGCGAAGACCAAGCAGCTGATCGAACAATTCGATGTGCTGGTCCCCGAGGGCCTCGATCCCGAATACCACGTCGACGGCGCACTCACCGTCGGCGAAAACCTCGCCGACCTGCGCGGCCTGCAGATCGCCGTCGAGGCCTACCGCATCGCCGCGAAACGCGAGGGCATCGACCCCGACTTCCAGCAGATGTTCTTCTCCTACGCCCGCAGCTGGCGCGAAAAGCAGACCGAGGAATCCACCATCAGCCTGCTCCAGGACGTGCACGCCCCCAACGAATTCCGCTGCAACCAGATCGTCCGCAATATCGCCCAGTTCTACAACACCTTCGGCCTCCGGGACGGCGACAAACTCTTCCTCCCCGAAAACCAGCGCATCACCCTCTGAACCCCGCCCAGCAGCAGCCCGGCCCACGCCGGGCTGCTTTCGTTACCGAACCAGGTCAGCGAAGCTGATCTCGCCCAGCACGACGTGCTCGAGCCGCACGAATCCGTCGCGGTGCAACCGGTGTAGGCGGTATTCGGCGGCGTGCGCGTCGAGTCGGAACTCACGGACCTCTTCGATGTCGTATTTGATATCGAGAGCTACGACCAGATAGAGCGGGATGCCTGCGCGGGCGTACTGCACCTTCTTGTCGAGCAGATCCTCGGCGGCGGTGGACGGCGAGGAAACCTCGATGACGATCAGGGCATCACCGGCCTCGGGTTTCGCACCGCGCTCCGGAAGGCACCGATAGACCGTGACATCCGGCCGCCGGAACGTGAATTTAGGCACTCGCCAGAGCACTACGTCGATATCGGTCTCGACCCGAATGCACGGCTCGGTGCTCGGCAGTTGCTCCATGGCACCGGCCAGCCTGCGTGCCACCCGATTGTGCTCTGGTACCGGCGACTCACAGACGATCACATGCCCGTGGACAACCTCGATCTCACGCGCTGTGTCCTCGGGCAGGAGTCGGTATTGCTCCTCGGTCATCTCGTGCGGCAGATGGCCGGACGGCTCGATCGTCATGACGGAAGCCTACCCATTCGCCATATCGAGAGCCCATGTCTGCGGCAGCTGATCGACCGTCGACCTACCTGCCGGTGCGGGTCGTCGGATGGATGTGAATAAGCCCGGCTGCTGTGCCGGGCTTATTCATACGGGAAGCGCTTCGAGGGGAATGGCTTGCGCCGCCGAGCGGCTGGGGTCAGAAGGCGCTGCCGGTTCCGGGCATGGGGAAATAGCCCGGCCAGCCCGGGGAGCCGAACCAGCCGCCGTAACCGGGTCCGCCGCGGTGACCCCAGCCACCATGGCCGCCCCAGCCGCCGCGGTGGCCCCAGCCACCACGGCCCCAGCCGCCGTGGCCGTGGATGTCGTCGGCCTGATCCACCAGCACGATGGCCGGGCCCTGGGTGTCGGTCGTTTCGGCGAGCGCCGGGCTTGCTACCGCCGCGATCGGGGCCAGGGCCAGCGCGGAGGTGATGGCGATGCGGGCAACCATGGGCCGGACGCGTCCGGCGGAACTCTTGTGATTCATCGGAACTAACCTCAATTCGGTATGCGTCAGTCGTGCGAAGACCCGCGTGCTCACGGGTTCGACGTCGATGCCTCCCGGACGAGAGGATCATTTATTGACGTCATTTAACGTACCGCTATATAGCGGTACGTTCAATAGGTTCACAACAGATGACATGACAGCAAGCAGCAAGCGGAGGTGGCGCTCGCATCAATGTAGGTTAGGCTGACCTATGCTGTTGCGGCTCGAAGGGAGCCGGGTCGGGGAATTCCTCGATGAAGGAGAGGGTGACGATGCAGTCTGTTCGGATGTCTCACGGCTGGCAGCGAGCGGCGGTTGCCGTGCTGGCCGGTGCGCTGACCCTGGGTATTACCGCCTGTGGATCGTCCAGCGATGATGCGGGATCCGACGGAGGCGCGCCCGTCACCATCACCCACGCGCGCGGCACGACAACCGTCCAGGGCACCCCGAAAAAGATTGTCACGCTGGGGAATCAGTGGCTGGATTCGACACTGGCGCTCGGCATGACCCCGGTCGGCTACGTCGACAATGTCGCCTCGATATCCAAGAGCACCCCGGCGTGGGAGCCGAAGTCGCTCGAATCGGCGAAATCCTTGAATACCACCGGCAATATCGCCGAGCAGGTCGCGGCGCTCGAGCCGGATCTGATTCTGGTGGACGGATTCCTGGCCGACCAGAAGACCTATGACGAGTTGTCCAAGGTCGCCCCGACGCTGCCCGCACTCACCTCCGCGTCGATCCAACCCTGGCAGGACCTGGTGACCACACTCGGCAAGGTGCTGCACAAGGAAGATGACGCGACCCGCGTGATCACCGATGTGGACAAGAAGGTGGAGTCCATCGGCCGGGCCAATCCGGGTCTGCGGGGCAAGACTTTCGCGAGCACCTGGTTGGCCAGCCCGGCCCAGCTGATGGTGCTGACCGATCCGAACGACGGATCGAGCAAGATCTTCACCCAGCTCGGACTGAGCATCCCGAAGAACCTCACCGATCAGCCGTCGAATCAGGGCCGGCTCGCGCTGTCGCCCGAGCGGGTCGATGAGCTCACCGCCGATCTGCTGCTCGCGGGCTACTCCCCCGGTATGGACGACAAGTATCGCCAGCTTCCCGGATACACCGATCTGCCCGCGGTGCGGAAGGGTGCGGTGGTCTTCCTCACGGTGCAGGAGATCAGCGCCGTCAACCAGCCGACCGCGCTGTCGGTGCCCTATCTGCTGAACAAGCTGGAGCCCGCCTTCGCCAACGCGGCGAAATAGGTTCAGCGCGACGGAGATTCGAGCCCGCGCGCACCAGCGCGCGGGCCTTCGGCCATTCCACGGCCAGGGCCAGCAGGTACCTGAGCTCATCGGTCCGGTCGCGTGGGTCGACCGGGGTGGCCCGACCGGAGGCCATCGCGGGCGCTTCGCCGGCGGCTTTGGCCTGCACGGCCCGCGCGATACCGCGCGCGTATTCGCGGATATCGGTGTGCGCCTCGACATCCGGCACGTACGGCCGCAATCGCACCAGGGCATCCCGGATTTCGACCGTCATCCGATAGAGCCGCGACGCGGAACCACCGCTCGGCCGCGCCAGCACCACCTCGGGTACGGCATCGGTGAGCGCCAGCCACAGCGGACGCAGGCGGCGACAGCAGCGCCCGGCCCGGTCCAACTCCGTCCGAGCCAGCACCGCATACCACAGCGGGATCGCGATCAGGGCCGTGAGCAGCACCAACGTCGCGTATGCTCCGATCACCCATGGCAGGCCCGGCTCATCGGGTCGGGTGCCGTTGGCCGTGCGCACCAGCGAGACCATCGTCGATACCGCGGCATAACCACCGACGAACAGCAGTGCGCCGTAGGTGAGCCGTTCCTTCGCGGCGATCCCGGCGGTACGCAATTCCCGCAGGCAGGCCCGCGTTATGTGCAGGCCCGACCAAGCGGTCGGCACCGTGGTCAGCGACCAGACGGTCGGCCCCCAATCCGTGCGCGCGGCCATAATGCCCACCAGCACAACACATCCGGCCGCCACGGCCATTCCGTCGTAGATGCGCTGCCGTCGCACCGCGGTCCGCGGGTCGCCGCCGTCGAGCGAACGCGCGAACCCGAAGACATTCGCCACCGCGAACGCACCGAAGATCGTGAACAGATCGAACGCGAGATCGGCGGCACCCAGTCGGCCGACGCATACGAACAAGACCAGACCGACCAGATCCCAGGCCAGCGCGCGATTGACGAGCCGGTCACCGAGGGTTTCGGCGACCAGAAACCATCGGCCGATGGTGATCGCGGCGACGAATCCGAGGATCACCACCATCGGCACGACCGGCAGCGAGTTCATGGCCCAGACAGTAGAGTCCGAGCGTCGCACGCACCAGCCGTGGTTCAGCGCGCGGCGACGAGTTCGTCGGCCTCGGCGAGTTCGGCCAGTTCCTCCTCGACGTACTTATCACCCGCGAAGTACGAAGCCGCGGCCGCGAGGAACATCATCAGGGCGGCACAGACGAACACCACGATCAGACCCGAATGGAACGGTCCGGTGAGCAGATGCGGGAAGAACTCCTGACCGGTGAGGGTATCCGCATTGACACCCGGCTTGGCCAATTCACCACTGGGGCCGAGCAATTCCTGGATCGGGTTGTAACCGAGGAACGCGGCGAACATACTCGCCACCGGCGGCAGATCGGCAAGCTGCGACGCCGCGCCCGCGGACACACCCTGGGCCCGCAGACCGCTGTCGAGCGCCGAGGGCAAGCTGGCAGCCAGACCGACGACCATGAGCGAGAAGAAGATCCCCACTTACAGGTTGCGGCGGGGTGCCAGCAGGGAACGGATGCGTTGCAGGGCTCCGCGTGCCTCGGCCGTCAGCTCATGCATACCTGTCTTGACGGTGGCCCTGATGGTCCGCTGAATCTGGTGCGGTAGTCGGTGGTGTTCGGCAGATTCGATGGCGGTTCTGAACGCGTTCGTTGCAGTGTCGCGCTCACGGATCGCGGCGAATACTTCGCCCGAGGTCACGCGCTCGATAATCCTCCACTGTGGCGCGGAAGGGGTCCCGACAGCGACCTTTGCGAGTCGGCCGGCATCGGCTGGTCGGCCCGTTCCGAGTAATCCTCGAATCTCGATTTCACGCAGCGTGAATGGCTGGAACAGTAAGCCACTGTGCGCATTTCGCTCCAGCAGATGTCGGTATCGCTGTAGCGCGATATCGAATTGTTCGCCGTGACCGAGCTCGCCTGTCGCGCGGCAGAGAAACGCGAGCGCACTGCCTTGGTCGGCCGGATTGGTGGCCAGCGACAACGACTGTTCCAGCCGCGCAACACCCGCGGCGACATGGCCAGCCTTGCGAAGCTCGTTGCCATGCATTCGGAGCGTGTGCGCGTAGAACGCAGGGGCGTCGAGATGTGCGGCTATCTTGACCGCCTGCCCGGTCCATCGGGCGGCCGACGACAGGCGTTCCTCGGGTAGCACTGTCCCGAGCGAGACGCCGAGTGCCACCCGAGCTTGCGCGAGCAAGATCAAGCTATCTCGCTCCATGTGGCCCTCGGCTGCCCTCGCTTCCAATCGGGCTACCAGTGGCCAAAGTTCATTGACGGCTTCGACGGCATGGCCGGACTGGCGCGCTATCTCTGCGAGTCGGACTGTGCTGTCGCCGAATTGGAGCATGGCGCGATACTCGGCGTCATCTACTCCGGTGATGCCGAGGACATGAGGAGGCAGGCCCAATCGGGCGGCGATATGACGGCGTGATGCGACATCGCTTATTGCTCGCCGCCCGGTTTCGATCATCGACACATAGGACTTGTCGTAGCCGAGCAGCTCGCCCAGTGCGATTTGATTTAGCCCGTTTATCCGGCGGTAGGTGCGGAGAATCATCGGTAGATCGCGGGTCGCTATCGCGGTGGCAGCTTCCGGGGCGGCCCACAACCAGATGGCGGAGACGATCGGCGCAGCGCGGATCGGTGGCGGACTCGGCCGGGTATTCGCCGCGCAGGTGGGGCACACGGGCTCGGTCGCGTAGCGGCCGATGGTGACGCCGCATGCCTGACACCTGCCCCCGTCCACGGTGTCCTCCTACACGCTCTCGGCTGCCCGGAGTTGCGCGAACCACGTCATGATGGACCGCTTATAGCCATCGGGCATGTTCAAAACGGCGATCTCGTTCTCCCGGAACAATCCGACTTCCTCGTGCTCATGTGACAGCACCGGCTCGGCGTCGGTGTCCGGGTAGCACCCGTAGGTCACGATGAACACGTGACGCTCAACCTCGTTGATGTAATAGACCCACGAGTCGAGGATCGGACCGGTGGTTACCGGCCACTGTGTTTCCTCCGTAATCTCGCGCGCTACACATTCCTCGGGGGTCTCAGTGGGTTCGATTCTGCCGCCCGGCAATTCCCACTCTTCGCGCTCGTTCTTCAGCAGGAGCACCTGACCGTCACGAACGACAACGCCTTTGATCGATATCGAGTACATGTGCGGTACGTAACCGGAGGCCGTCATGTCCAGGACGCTAGCACCGGCATGAGCACGGGGCGGCCGGTTGCACAGTGACAGTCTGTCAGTGGACGGACCCGCACCGCCAGACGCACCGTTGGTTGCATGTTCGTGGACTTACCGCAGGAGTGGGCAGCAGGGGTAGCCGCAAAGCTAGTTGCGGATGGGTTTGCCCGGTTCGACGGAATTATGAAACGGGCGCAGCTGGTCGCCCTGGGGGCGTCTCTCGGCCGCACTGTCCCGCACCGGGACAGCGAGCCGGACGGCGTGACCACGCTGAGGCATCGCGGTGGGCTCGCGGGCCGTATCGGATTCGAGGGCTTCGGGAATGGTCCGCTACCGCCGCACACGGACCGATCGGGCACACCGGACCCACCCGCGCTGCTAATAGTGGTGTGCGGCCGCAAGGGCAAGGGCGGCGAGTGCATCGCCATCGACGGTCAACGCGTGTACGCCGATCTGATCCTCACCAATCCCGAAGCTGCACAGGTACTTTCGCAGCCGAGAACGGTACTGTTCGGCGGTGCATCGGGGTATCTGAGCTCGATATTCGAGCACACGCCGGACCGACGGATTCGGATTCGGTATCGCAGTGACGAGTTAGCGAAGTTCTCGCCTGACATCGTGCGATGGTTGGCCGCGCTGACCGATGCCGTGGAGCGCCGCACGATCCAGTTCGAGTTGGAACCTGGGCAGGGTTATGTGCTGCACAACCATCGCTGGTTGCACGGACGTACAGAATTCACCGGCGACAGGGTGATGTACAGGCTCAGCGTGAACCCGCACGCGGAGTTCGCGATTCCATCTGGTTTCGAGGCACCGAATACTGCGGGAGTGAAGCCATGAACGTCGATTACGACACCGTCCGGGTGACCGTCCGCTTCGAGAACGGCTCGGACGATCCGAACGACTACCCGTACTACGACCACTGCGGATTCGAGCCTCGCTCGCTCACGGCCGAGCAGGCGCACCGGTTATTGCAGATCCACTTGCACAACGATTCCGTCCAATGCAAGCAGCGACAGGCAGCGCTCAGCACGCTGGAAGCTGCCGGGTGCTTGCACCGCGCATCCCGGTCGGCGGCCACATCATGAACGAGGAGATGAAGCGGCTCCCATGGCGTAGCAAGCTCAACTCACAGCAACTCGCCGAAGTCGAGTCGATCCTTCGGGAGGCAAGCCGGGCGGATCTGGATACGCTGGCGCGCATCGCTACCGAGCTACGCCAGCAGTCGGGCCAACCGCGCATGCAAGCCGAGATCGACGGGGTGGTCGCTCGGTAGGGCGGCACACCCAGAACGGCGGAGAAGACGCGAGATACGGCCGAGCGACGCGGTCGAGGAACCGGGCGCCTGACAACGGTCGACTCGGATACGCGCGAAACGGCCGCAGACAGTAGAGTCCGAGCGTCGCACGCACCAGCCGTGGTTCAGCGTGCGGCGACGAGTTCGTCGGCCTCGGCGAGTTCGGCCAGTTCCTCCTCGACGTACTTATCACCCGCGAAGTACGAAGCCGCGGCCGCCAGGAACATCATCAGGGCGGCACAGACGAACACCACGATCAGACCCGAATGGAACGGTCCGGTGAGCAGATGCGGGAAGAACTCCTGACCGGTGAGGGTATCCGCATTGACACCCGGCTTGGCCAATTCACCACTGGGGCCGAGCAATTCCTGGATCGGGTTGTAACCGAGGAACGCGGCGAACATACTCGCCACAGGCGGCAGATCGGCAAGCTGCGACGCCGCGCCCGCGGACACACCCTGGGCCCGCAGACCGCTGTCGAGCGCCGAGGGCAAGCTGGCAGCCAGACCGACGACCATGAGCGAGAAGAAGATCCCCATCGACAGCGCATTGCCGCCGTTGAACAGGGTGCCGCGCATACCCGAGGCCGCACCACGCTGAGACGCGGGCACACTCGACATGATGGCAGCGGTGTTCGGCGAGAAGAACAGGCCACAGCCGATGCCGTTGAGCAGCACGATCGCGGCGAACACCCAGTAGTTGAAGTCGACCGGGATGACCAGCAACAGCAGGAAGGTGAGCCCGGCCAGCGTCGCGCCACCGGTGGTGAACCGCCGCGAACCGTAGCGGTCGGACAGCCAGCCCGAAACCGGTCCGGCGGCAAGGAATCCCACGGTCAACGGCAACAGGTAGATACCGGCCCACAGCGGCGTCGATTCGTAGTCGTAGCCGTGCAGCGGCAGCCAGATGCCCTGCAACCAGATGATCAGCATGAACTGCAGGCCGCCGCGGCCGATCGAGACCATCAGATTGGCGAAATTGCCGAGGCCGAAAGCGCGGTTGCGGAACAGCGACAGATGGAACATCGGCTCGGCGACCTTGGTCTCCACCACGCAGAACACCGCGAGCAGGGCGATGCCGCCGAGTACCGCGCCGAGCACCCAGGGATTGGACCAGCCGGTGGGATGGCCGCCGTAGGGCTGAATGCCGTACGTGATGCCGGTGAGCAGTGCGGTCAGACCGAGGCCGAAGGTGATGGTGCCCACCCAGTCGACCTTGCCCTTGGTGCGCGTGCCCACCTCGTGTAGCGAGCGGTAGGACCAGATCGAGCCGATCACGGCGATCGGCACGCTGACCCAGAACACCGCACGCCAATCCCATTCGGATAGCACGCCACCGATGATCAGGCCGAAGAAGGAGCCCGCGACCGCGGCGACCATATTGATGCCGAGGGCGGTACCACGCTGTTTGGCCGGGAAGGCGTCGGTCAGGATGGCGGTCGAATTGGCCGTCAGCATGGCGCCGCCGATGCCCTGCAGGACCCGCCAGACGATGATCCACATCGCACCCGAACCACCGTGGCACGGATCGAAGGACAGCGCGATGGAAGTCACCGCGAAGACCGCGAATCCCAGGTTGTAGATCTTGACGCGGCCGAAGATATCGCCGAGCCGCCCGAACATCACCACGAGTACCGCGGTGACGAGCAGATAGCCCATCAGCATCCACAGCAGATAGCCGACATTGCCCGCTTCCAGCGGGTTCAGTCCGATACCCCGGAAGATCGCGGGCAGCGAGATCAGCACGATCGACGCGTTGACCGCGCTGAGCAGCACACCGAGGGTGGTGTTGGTCAGGACGATCCACTTGTAGTGCGGGTGATCCCGGTCGTAGCGCAGGCGACGGCGAATGGTCTGAACATCACCCAGATCGAGATCGGCGGATGGAATCGTCACGGCAGCCCCTTGCTTATTGTTACCTCAGGAAACTATATAGTTAGCTGATGTAACTATCAAACCGAGGTCCACTCGGTAGACTTCTCAGCCCTCCGCGGCCTTGCGGTAGCCGCGCACCGCGAAGGCGCCGAAGACCAGGGCGAGTCCAACGGACCAGGCGATGGTCTGCAGCAGCGGGGTGGCGACCGGACCACCGATCGTGCAGCCACGCATTGCCTCGATGGCACAGCTCATCGGCTGGACCCGCACCACCGGCTGCAGCCAGCCCGGGTAGTTCTGCACCGGCACGAATCCGGAATTGAAGAACATCCCGAGCAGTACGAGTGCCGAAAACAACTGCACGACCTTGTCGCCCGCCTTGCTGACCCCGACCGTGATCACCATGGTGGCGAAGCCGGGAATCAGCAGCACCGGAACGGCAAGCGCGCCGAGCACCCCCGGCCAGCCCTGTTCGAAGCGCAAGCCGAGCGCGACACCGAGCGCGACCACGATGATCGTCGCGATCAGTGTGCGTCCGCATTCGGCGACGAGTCTGCCGATCAGTCCGGCCGCGCGGTGCACCGGCAGCACCCAGATGCGCCGCAGCAGACCGCTTTCCCGCTCCGCGTAGAGCGAAAGGCCGGTGCCCATGGCGCCGTACATCGCGCCGGTGACCGCGATCATCGGGACGAAACCGTAGATGGCGTCCACACCCGAGGATGCGCTGAGGAATTTGTGGAGCACCAGTTGGTACATCAACAACAGCAGCACCGGCAGGATCAGGGTGGAGGTCAGCACCTCCTGCTCGCGCGGCCAGCGCCGCAGCAGTCGGCCCGTTTCGACCAAGCTCTGGTCGATCAGTGTTCTCACGGCCGCCGCCTTTCCACCAAGACCGAGATCGCGGTGAATGCCGCGATCAGACCGAGAATCCAGACCACCGCCACGGCGACCGCCGAGGTGAATTCCCCATCGGCGAGAGCGCGCAGGGCAGCCGCGACCTGGGATACCGGCTGATTGCGGACGAAGGGCTGGATCCAGCCCGGAAAGCCCTCGGCCGGAACGAAACCCGTGGACATCATGATGAGCAGCAGTTGCGGTGCCAGCAGGGCCGATGCGCCGATTTCCGGCTTTCCGGTGGCGACGCCGAGAGTGTCGGCGCCGATCACCAGTGCCACCGCGAAAACCAGCGACAGTGCGATGAAGGCGAGGGCCGCTGCCCCACTGTGGAATCGGAACCCGAAGGCCGTGCCGATCACCAACGCTCCGGCGAGTCCAGCCAGCGCGCGGACCAAATTGGCCGACATCCGGGCGGCCAGCGGAACCCAGGATTTGACCGGCATGGATCGCATGCGGGTTCCCATGCCGCTGAAGGTGTCTCGGGCCGCGCGATCGCCCGCCGACATGGCGGTGAAGAACATGCCCTGCAGCACGATGACCGGCAGCAGATACTGGGCGTAGTCGGCTCCGGTCTGCTCCATCGACTTGCGCAGCGGGACATAGAAACAGATGAAGAAGATCATCGGCGCGACGAAGCCGAAGGGCAGATCACCCTCGCGGACCGCCGCGCGCACGGTGCGGCCACTCAGCGCGGTCCATTGCATGCCGGCAGGAATCGTTGTCGCCGTGGCTGATTCGGTCATGCGGTGGTCACCAGGCCGGATCCGTCGGTGGTGAGCTTGATGAAGACCTCGTCGAGTGACGGTCTGCGCAGAGCGATATCGATGAGTTCGATATCGGCATCGGTAATTCGGCGCAGCGCTTCGGCCAGTGTGGCGGCACCATCGGGAGCCGGAAGCGCGACCCGGTCCGCGGATTCGGCGACGGTCACCGTGCCGAGGCCGTCCAACGCGGTGACCACGGCGGGCACGTCACCCGCATCGACCGGAACGACCTCGCAGTAGCTCGAACCCGATCGGGCCTTGAGTTCGTCCGCGGAGCCCTCGGCGATCACGCGGCCCTTATCGATGACGATGATGTTGTCGCTCAATGCATCCGCCTCCTCGAGGTACTGCGTGGTGAGCAGGATCGTCACCCCCCGGTCCTTGAGTGAACGCACCAGCGACCAGACGCCCTGTCTGCTCACCGGATCCAAGCCGGTGGTTGGTTCGTCGAGGAAGACGACCTTGGGCGGGCGCACCAGGCCGCAGGCGATATCGATGCGTCTGCGCATACCGCCGGAGTAGCCGCCGACGCGGCGATCGGCCGCCTCGGTGAGATCGAACTGTTCGAGCAGTTCGGTGGCGCGGATTTTGGCCTGCTTCGGCCGCAGACCCATCAGGCGGCCGAACAGGACGAGGTTCTCCCGGCCGGTCAGCACCTCGTCGAGCGCCGCGTATTGGCCGGTGAGCATGATGGATGCCCGCACGGCCGCGGCCTCGCGCACGACATCGTGCCCCGCGACCAGGGCACGGCCCGCGTCGGGCTTGGTGAGCGTGGACAGAATGGAGACCGTGGTGGTCTTGCCCGCGCCGTTCGGGCCGAGTACGCCGAGCACACTTCCGGCGGGTGCCGAGAAGGTCAGGCCGCGCACGGCGTGGACGTCGCCGAAGGACTTGCGGACGTCCTCGACCACGATGGCGTTTTCGATCGCGTTCATCGTTCTCCCGGAGTTGCGCTTGGTATGGCGGCGGCCACTGCGGTGATGCAGCGCTGCCAGCTGGTGGCGAATCGGTCGATCTCGGTGCTGTCGAAAAGTGCTTCGCTCCAGCGGAACAGGGTGGCCAGCTGAGGTCCGTCGGCGCCGGGGTAGACGGCGACGACGAGGTCGAGTGCGTAGCGCAGCGGCATATCCGGTTCGGGGGCGACCGGAAGCCGCTGGTGCAGGACGAGATCGGAGATCGGGGTCCATGGACCCGAGGTGCCCGCGGTGAGGTCCATACGGCCCAGATAGTCGAGCATCACTTGGGGATCGGCCTGCGGCTCGGTGTTGCCGTAACGGACCAGGCCGTAGTCCAAACCCTTATTGGGAACGCTGTCCAACTGAGCCGCGACCGTCTTCAGCAGGCTTGCCGCTTCGGCCGGATCGGATTCGGCTCGGATGACATCGAGTGCGGAGCCCGCGCCGACCCGCACTGGATACACCGTCGTGAACCAGCCGACGGTGCGCGAGGTATCGGCATCGCCGACGGTGTCATCTTCGCGGCCGTGGCCCTCGAGGGCGACCAGTGCGCCGGTGGAGCCGTCCTGGTCGCGTTCGGCTCGCCAGGTCGTCAGCGCGATTGTCAGTGCGGTGAGCAGCAATTCGCGCATGTCGAAGTCGGTGCCGAGGCCGTCGAGGATGCGGCCGGTGGTGACGGTCGATGTGAACGAGGGCGTGAGGCGGTAGGAGGACCAGGTGTCGCGGGTCGGATCCGGGTGGCGCAGTCCGAGTTCCGGATCGGGACCGGTCAGTTGCGCTGTCCAGAAGTCGCGTTGGGCGAGCACTTCCGGTGCGGTCCGGCGTTGATCCAGTAGCTGTGCCCAGCTGCGATACCCGGTGAATTCCGCTGCGACAGTGGGGTTTTGCCCTTCGGTCAGTTGGGCCCATGCGTCGGCCAGATCGGCAAGGATGATGTGCCAGGAGACGGGGTCCACCGCCAGGTGGTGGATCGACAGCAGCAGCACATCGGGACCCGCGAAGCGGACGGCCTGGATCAAGGTGCCCGTCTTCGGGTCGATGCGATCGATCGCCGCTCGCGCCTGCTGCTCGAGTACGGCGTCGAAGTCATCGGCTACCCGGACTTCGTGTAGGACGTCGGCGGCGCGCACGCTACCCGGAGCTCTGGTTTCGAAGCTGTGCCCGTCGCCGGTCGTCGACAGTCGGCCGCGCAGCATGTCGTGACCGTCGATGAGGGCCTGCAGCACCGCTTCCAGCCGTGCCCGATCCATCTCGGCGGGCAGCGCTATCAGCGTCGAGAGTGCGAGTCTGCGGAAGTTGCCGTACTCGTACATCCAGGACATGATCGGCGTCGGGAGTACCGCGCCGATCTCGGCCGGGGCGTGCTCCTGTGGTGCCGCACGGGAATCGATGGCGGCGGCCAGATCGCGGACGGTCGGGGTGGTCATGACCATGGCCGGGCTGACCGAAAGTCCGGCTCGTCGGACCGCGTTCACCAGGGATATGGCGACAATGCTGTCCATGCCGAGCTCGATGAAGTCGTCATCGATGCCCGGTGTCATCCCGCCCAGCGCCTCGGCGAGTGCGCGGCACAGCGTCCGCTCGGTCTCGGTGTTGGGCAGGGTGCGCTGGCCGGAACCCCGCAGGGCTGCCGAACCCAGGACGTGCAGGGCACTAACATCGAGTTTGCCATTGGGCGTGACCGGTAGCTCGGGCAGCGAAATAACCCGCGCCGGAACCATATACGCAGGCAGGCGCTCCGCAAGTCCGGCACGCAAGGCGCCCGTATCGGCTTGTGCGCTGACCGCGAAGGCGACCAGGCTCGGACCGCTCGACCGTTGCACGACCAGGACCGCACCCGCACGCACCTGCGGCAGTTGCAGCAGAGCCGTTTCGATATCGCCGATTTCGATCCGGTAGCCGCGAATTTTGACCTGGTCGTCGGCACGACCGAGATAGGCGAGATCGCCGTTCGGCAACTGCCGCACCAGATCACCTGTGCGATACATGCGCGCGCCGGGCCGGAAGGCGTCGGCGACAAAACGATCCGCGGTAATGGCGGCCTTGCCGACGTAGCCGCGCGTCACCTGGGCGCCGGACAGGTACAGCTCACCCACGACGCCACGCGGCACCGGCCCCAGCATCGCGTCGAGGACGTAGGCGGACATGCGATCCACCGGTCCACCGATGGTGGGCCGGGCATGGCCCGGCTCGTTGCGACCGGTATTCACCGTCGCGACCACCGCCTCGACCGTGGTCTCGGTCGGGCCGTAGCAGTTGTACACCGCGGTGCCCGGCAGCCCGCGCAGCCGCTCCCACATGGGCGCGCCGATGGCCTCGCCGCCGAGTGCGAGCACGGTCAGCCGCTCACCGTCCACCAGACCGGCGGCGCAGAGCTGGGTGAACATGGACGGCGAGGTGTCGATCATATCGATCTCGTGGCGGACGATGCCGTCGACGAGGCCCTGCGCATCGCGCATTTCGGTCTCGTCGAACAGGTGCACGGCGTGACCGTCGAATAGACCGATCATGGGCTGCCAGGAGGCGTCGAAGCTCAGCGACCAGGCATGGGCGATGCGCAGTCGGCGGCCGAGCCTGGCCACCGCCGGGGCATACACCCGGTCGCGGTGATCGACGAAGTAGCTGGTCAGAGCGGCGTGGGTGCCGATGACCCCCTTGGGTTCGCCGGTCGAGCCGGAGGTGAAGATGAGGTAGGCGGCGGTCTGGGAGTGGACCGGGCGATAGGGCGCGACAACCTGGTGTGCGATTCCCTCCGCTACGGCGGGATCGTCGAGTACGAAGACCGGGCGTGTTATGTCGCCCAGCAGATGTGCGGAATTCGCCACTGTCAGCACCAGTTTCGGATCCGCTTGGCGCAGGATGGCATCGATGCGGGCGGCGGGTGCCGAGATATCCACCGGCACATAGGCTCCGCCTGCTTCCAGCACGGCGAGGATGGCGATGATCGACCGGGCCGATCGCGGCAGCGCAAGGGCGACAACGGCTTCCGGACCGATACCGTTGACGATCAGCTCACTCGCCAGTTGTCCTGCGGCTGTGCGCAATTCACGGTAGGTGTAGCACTGTGCACCGGTGCTCAGTGCGATCGCGTCCGGAGTGCGGGCGACCTGGTTCAGGAAGAGCTCATAGGCCGTGCCCTTCGCGGAGGCGTCGGCCTGCCTCGCAACGACAACCTGCTCATCGGCCAGCAGCAGGTCCAACGCATCCGGACGCGAGTCGCCATGATCGGGCAGTTGACGCAGCACCGACAGGATTCGCTGGCCGATATCACCGACCGGAAAGTGCGGCAGTGCTTCGGCAATCGCCTCCAGCATGACGACGAGCGTGTCGTCGTTCAGATAGGACACCACCGAAAGCGGGTAGTGCACCAGACTTTCCATGGCCACCGGCAGGAATCGGGTGCCGCTCGCGGTGACGATCGGATCGGTGGCCGCGCCGATGGGCGCGTTCTCGAAGACGAACAGCACATCGAAGAGCGCACCGTACCCGACCGCGCGCTGAATGGTCGACAGGCTCACATATCCCGCATCCCGCATGGCCGCCGATTCGCGCTGCAGTTGCGCACACTGCTCGGCGATGGTGCGGGTCCGGTCGATGAGGACGCGCGCGGGCACCGTATTTATGAACAGCCCGATCATCGTCTCGACGCCGGGCAGCGCATCCGGGCGGCCGGAAATGGTGGTACCGAACACGACATCGCGTCGGTCGGTGAGCCTGCCGAGTACGACGGCCCAAGCGAATTGAACCACCGTGCTCATCGTCAGACCGTTCGTCCGTGCCCATTGCACCAACCGCGCGGTTTCGGCGTTGTCCAAACTGAATCGGCTGCGGCGTGGGATCGCCGCGCCTACCTCGGTGGCCGTACCGCCGGCCAGCATGAGCGGACCGCTCAGCGGCGCGAGGTATTCGGTCCAACTGCGCGTAATGGCAGCGGCATCCTGCGCGGCGAGCCAGCCGATGTAATCACGGTACGGCCGGGCCGGTGGCAGCGAATCCGTCTGTCCCCCGGCCTCGTACACCGAGATCAGCTCGCGGAAGAACACCGCGACCGCCCAGCCGTCCATCAGGATGTGATGCGCGGTCACGATCATCCTGTGTTTACCGACTCCGCGAGCTCCGTCGGCTGCCATCCCCCTGTGCCGACCCACCCCGCCGACTCCGCGAGCTCCGTCGGCTGCCATCCCCCTGTGCCGACCCACCCCGCCGACTCCGCAAGCTCCGTCGGCTGCCATCCCCCCGTGCCGCGCGTCGGGCAGGGTGACCAGCGTAATGCGCAGGGCCGGACCGCGACCGAGATCGAACCGCTGCTGCCGGTCGGCCTCGGCGATGACATCGAATTCCGCGGGCAGCGCCGAGATTTCGAACCAGGGCAGATCCACCCAGGTCGGCACGATCTGCACCGGCTTGGGTAGATCCTTATCCCAGAACGCGGCCCGCAGATTGGCATGCCGCTCCAGGATCGCCTCGGCGCTGCGGCGCAGCATCGGCACGTCGATCGGACCGCCGATATCGATGACGAACTGCATCGTGTACAGATCGACCCCGTCGGCGGCCAACCGCGCCAACGAGAACAGCCCCTCCTGCAGCGGGCTCAACGCCAGCACATCCTCGATTTCGGCCGGGACACTCCGGTCGATAGTCATCGCAACGCCTTTCGACCGATGGTCATCGCATCGCCGCTCATCCGGCCCGCCACTCGGAAGAAACCGCCCCTCATTGCGACTGCTTCCACGCGGCACCCAATACGGCCAAGGCGTCCGAGCTGAGGCCGGACACACTCATCGCGGCATGTCGGTGCTGGTCGGGCTCTGCTGGCTGTTCCGTATCAGCTTGCGCGCCATCGCTGTCCGCATCGACAGCGACACCGGTACCGAAGGTTTCGCCGATGGTCGTGGTTACCCCCGCGGCCACGGCCTCGTCCACCGCGGCCGCGAGTTCGGCGATGGTGAGGTGCTCGAAGACCAGCTGAGGGGACAGTGGAAGGCCGAGTTGATTGGCGCGAGCCGACCATTGGATGGAGATCACGCTGTCGCCGCCGAGTGCGAAGAAGTTGTCATCGGCGGTGACATCCTCGATTTCCAGCAGTTCCTCGAGGATGGCGATGAGCTGCTGTTCGGTCTCGGTGTGCTCGGCACCGGACGACGCGGTGCCCGTTGCGGTTTCGCGGATGGCTCGAGACACCGTCGCGAATGCGAGTCGCCCGGCGGTATCCCAGCGAGCCCGCTGGTCGGTGCGGAACAACCGGGCGCCCGGCAGGTACGGATCGTCGACGAACGCGTCCGCCGAATCCTCGACGTACCCACCGGCCAGTCCGGCGCCGCCGACATACACGTCGCCCTCGACGCCGGGTGCGAGCGGTCGCAGGGCTTCATCCAGCACCAACACCCGCGCACCCGGAATGGGACGCGCACGGCCGCTGCCATCGACCGCCCCGCGCGCCACCGCACCCGCGTACTCCGGAATCCGGAGGTCGAAGGTGGCGACCGAACCGGCCGCGAGCGCCGGTAGCAGATCGGGAAGTGCTGCGGGCCAGTCGGTTCCGATGACCTCCCAGCTGCGCACCGACGGCAGCATGGAGATGCCGGTCTGCACGAACCGCGACAGCGTGACGGGCGCGGCGACCACGTGGGTGACCGAATGCGCACCGATCAGTTCGACGAGTGCGACCGGATCCTCGCGTTGCTGTTCGGTGGTCAGGATCAGTGTCGCCCCATCGGCCAGCGCGGCCAGCAACTCGACCTCGATCTCGGATCCCGACCACGGCGCGGCGACGAGTCGCACATCCGCCGAACCCGTTGCCCGATCCAGTGATTCGCCGCGTCGATCGGCGGCAATGGCCCGTCGATCGGCTACGGCGGCCGCGACAGCGTCCCGATCGAGCACGACGGTCCGCCCATCGGCGAGCGAAACCTCGACGGCATTCGCTTCCGCGTCCAGTGCCGCCAGCCGTCGCACCACCTCGGGAGCACCTGCCGCGCCCCCGCGATCGAGTTGTTCGAACAGCTCGCCATAGGTGAACGTCTCGGTGCCGCAGCACAGGGCGATCCGATCGACCGGAACACCGCGGCCACGTCGGATCAGCTCGGCGATCCCGGGCATCCGGGACAACTCCACACCGGTGGCCCATTCGCCGAGTACCCGCTGCCGCTCGGCGACGGGCATGACATCGAGTGCACCGACGGTGCTGTCGGGGGTTTCGGCGAAGGCGGTCAGTACGCGAAGCATGCGCTGCGCGAACAACTCTCCGGTCGCGGGCTGGTAGAGATCGGTATTGACGATGACGCTGGCATCGAAGCCGCCGTCGGAGCCCGCGAAGAAATTGATGCTGAGGTCCAGCAGCGAGGTGTCGAAATCCACCGGCAATACCGTCAGGGTGGTGTCCGCGTCCAAACCCTGACCAGCAGCGTCCCAGTTCTCCTCGCGGAAGTGCATCATGGCCTGGAACAGCGGGTTCCTGGACCGGGAGCGAGCCGGGTTCAGCGCGTCGACCAGGCGTTCCATCGGAATGTCCTGATTGCTGTACGCGCCGAGTGCGGTATCGCGGGAGCGCTCCAGCACGGTCCGCAGCGTCGGATTGCCGGACAGGTTATTGCGCAGCACCACCATGTTGGCCAGCAGGCCGACCAACTCGGCGGCCGCCGGATCGACCCGGCCCGCGATCGGGGTGCCGAGCGGAATATCCACACCCGCACCGAGTTTGTGCAGCAGCGTCGCGACCGCGGCCTGATAGACCATGAATTCGCTGCCTCCGCTCGCCTCCGCGAGCGCCTTCAGCTTGTCGCGCAATGCGGCGGGCACCGTGAACGGCACCACATGTCCGTTCTTGCCGAGAACGGCGGGACGTGGACGGTCCAGGGCGACATTGATCTCGTCCGGCATACCGGCGAGGGCGTCGCGCCAGTAATCCACCTGCGCGCCGAGCGAGTCGGCCACCTCGCGCTGCCACAGCGCATAGTCGGCGTACTGCACGTCCAAGGGCGTCCAGTCCGGCACGGCACCCACGGTGCGGGCACGGTAGGCGGTGGCGAGATCGTCCAGAATCGTCCGGAACGACCAGTGATCGGCCACCAGATGGTGCACGAGCAGCGACAACACGTGGGACTTGTGGTCCAGCACGAAGATCCGCGGCCGAATCAGCAGTTCGGTATCGACCGCGAAGCAGTGGCCACCGGCCGCCGCCAGTTCGGCGCGCAGCCGATCCGGATCGTCCAGTTCCGTCACCGGCACCTCGATCGGCCCGGCGGGCAGCACCGATTGATACGGCACGCCGCCGTTCTCGGGGAAGACGGTGCGCAGCACCTCGTGCCGGGCAACGACATCGGTGAGCGCGGCAGTCAGCGCATCGAGATCCAGCGGACCGTCCACCCGCACCGCGAATGGAATATTGCCGATCGCACTCGGCCCCTCCATCTTGCGCTGGAACCACAGTGCCAGCTGCGAGTAGGACAGCGGAATATGCTCGGGCCGTTCATGTTTCCGCAATGCGGGCACGGCGGCCGTGGCCCGCGCCGGTGTCGCCTCGATGAGGGCGGCGAGTCCGGCGACAGTCGGGGTATCGAACGGTGCGCGCACATCGATCTCGACGCCGAATTCGGTGCGAATCCGCACGACCAGACGGGTGGCCAGCAGCGAGTGCCCGCCGAGTTCGAAGAACGAATCGTCCGCGCCGATCTGCTCGCGGCCGAAGATCTGCGCGAACAGTCCGGCGAGCCGGATTTCGGTGGCGGTGCCCGGCTCCCGGTAGCGGTGGGTGGCGGCGCGTTCCGGCGCAGGCAGTGCGCGCCGGTCGAGTTTGCCGTGCACGGTCAACGGGATCTCGTCGATCACCGCGAAGGCGCTCGGCACCATGTACTCCGGCAGCGCGGCGGCGGCGTGCCCGCGCACCTCGTCGATATCGAGCGTCGACTCCGAAAGGCCGTTGGCCGCGACCACATACGCGGCAAGCATCGCACCGACGGCGGCGTCCTCGACCGCGATGACGACGCAGTGTCCGACGCCAGGACAGGACGCGATGGCCGCCTCGACCTCGCCGAGTTCGATTCGGAAGCCGCGCACCTTGACCTGCTCGTCGGCCCGGCCGACGAATTCGATCTCGCCATTGGCATTGCGCCGTGCGAGATCTCCGGTCCGATACAGCCGAGCGCCCGGCTCGAACGGATCGGCGACGAACCGCTCCGCGGTCAATCCGCGCCGATTCAGGTAGCCGCGCGCCAATTGCGCACCACCCAGATAGATCTCACCGACCACACCCGATGGCACCAGCTGCAGCGCTTCGTCGAGCAGGTACACCGTGACGTTCTGATTCGGCATACCGATCGGCACGATCCGGGTGCCCTGCGGCCCTTCCACATTCATATGCGTGGCACACACCACGGCCTCGGTCGGACCGTAGTGATTGCGCAGTTCGGCATCGAAAACGCCGGCGAACTTGTCGGCCACCTCACCGGGCAGCGCCTCACCGCCCACCGGAACATGCCGCAGCGCACGCCATTCACTCACCTCCGGCAGCAGCAGGAAGGTGCTCAGCATCGACGGCACCATATGCAGCACGGTGATCCCGCAGCGGGTGATCAACTCGGCGACATACGGAATATCGCGGAAGGCGTCGGGTTTCGGGATGACCAGCCGGGCACCGAGGGTGAGTGTCACGAAGATATCGAGCAGGGAGGCGTCGAAGCTCACCGAAGAGGACTGCAGCAGCCGATCTTCAGCGGTCATACTCCACTCGGCGACGAAGCCCGCGAGATGTTCGGCGATCGCGGCATGGGATACCGGTACGCCCTTGGGCTTTCCGGTGGACCCGGAGGTGTAGATGACATACGCGAGATGTCCGGGCAGCAGCGGCCGCACACGGTCCGTATCGCCGGGATCGGTGTCGGGAAGTTCGACCGCCGCGGATTCGGCGGCGTCCAGTTCGACCCGCCCGAGCACCAGCCGTGGTGCGGCGTCCTCGACCAGGTAGCCGATGCGATCGTCCGGGTAGGCGGGATCGATGGGCAGATAGGCCGCACCGGATTTGAGCACACCCAGCACCGCGACCACGAACTCCACCGAATTCGACAGCCGCAGCCCGACAATGTCCTCGGTACCGAGTCCCTGACCGATCAGCCAGTGCGCCAGGCGATTGGCGCGACGATTCAATTCGGCGTAGCTGAGCTCGGTATCGGCCGTCCCGCGTTCGGCTGGGGCGACAATGGCGAGCGCGTCGGGCGTTACCCCGACCTGATTTTCGAAAAGCCCGACCATGGTGGTCGGCTCGGCCTCGACAATCGGGCCGTGCGACAGCGCGAGGATCGCGGCGCGATCGGCCGCGCCGAGCATATCGATATCACCCAGCCTGCGATCGGGATTCGCGAGCGCGCTGTCCAATAGCTGCACGTAATGGCCGAGCAGCTGTGCCACCAGGGCGCGGTCCAGATCGGCGATCCGGTACTCGGCCTCCAGATAGGCGCCGTCGGCCTCGGTGACGACGGTCAGCCCCAGCGGAACCTGCGCCACCGCGCTGCCGAGATCCAGCAGCGTCGCCTCGACACCCGCGAGGTCGAACCCCTGTGCGCTGCTGCGCACCCCGAAGCCGAGTCGGACCAGCTGCTCCAATCCGTCTCGGCCGCCGACCCGATCCGGATTCGCCTCGCGCACCACGCGATCGATACCGACATGCTGATGCGCGAAGGCACCGACACAGGTGTCGCGAATGGTTTCGGTGAAGCGGGCGAAGGTGTCCTGCGCACCGATGGTGGCGCGCAGCAGCAGCGTATTGCCGAAGTAGCCGATCAACGATTCGGCGGCGGCATCGCGGCGCACGGTCACCGGGACCGATACCAGGAAATCCGTTGCCGCGGTGTAGCGGTGGATCACCGCGTCGTAGGCGGCCAGCCACACCATGAACGGGGTGGCGCCGTGCGCACGCGCGAAGGCCGCCACCCGGCCGACGAGCTCCGCGGGCAGCGGCAAGGTGCACCGATCGGATTGCTTGGCCGCCACCGTACCGACCGGGGCCGGTCCGGGGAGTTCCAGGGATTCGGGCAGCGGACGCAGGGTCGCGCGCCAGTAGTCGATATCGGCGCTGTCATTGTCGGCGGTGCTGTCGCCGAAGACCGCGATATCGACGAATTGCGCACGGTCGGTCCGGACCGGCTCGGCGCGGTAGGCGGCATTGAGCTCGGTGAAGAAGACGGCCCACGAGTCGTCGTCCCAGCTGATGTGATGTGCGGCCAACAGCAGGGCGAATTCGTCGGCGTCGGTGCGCACCAGGCTGACGCGCAGCGGCGATTCGGTCGCGAGATCGAACGGGCGGCCGAATTCCCGGCGCGCCAGCACTTCCAGCCGGCGCGACCGCCCGGCTTCCGGTAGGTCGGTCAGATCGTGTGCCTGCCACGACAGTTCGAGCTCGGCGCGCACGATCTGGTACGGCTCACCGTGCTCGTCGAGCCCGTAGGTGGTGCGCAGGATGTCGTGCTGGTCGACGACGACCGCGATCGCATCGCGCAGCCGGACCTCGTCGAGCGCACCGGTCAGCCGATAGGCCACACAGATATTGAGGGTGGTGTCCTCCGGATCCCGGGTCTGCAGAAACCACATGCGCCGCTGCCCGGCCGAAAGTGGATGACGTGCACCGGGTTCCGATCTGCGCGCCGGTGCGGCCGCGGTAGCCGGTGCGGTCAGACCGCTTTCGGCCAAACGCTGGCGCAGCAGCGCCTTCCGGCGGTCCAGCACGCTCGCTGCCTCGTTGTTCGACATCAGAATCCCTCGCCTAGACGTTGCTGTCGGCCATCAGGCGCACGACGTCGTCCAACGACGCGCCGCCCAGAATGGCCGCCACCGGAAGATCGCGGTTCAGTTCGGCCTGCACTCGCTTGCGGAAGTCCAATGCCTGCAGCGAATCCAGGCCGAGTGCCACCAGCGGCACCGAGCTGTCGATGGCATCGAGCCCATCGGCGCCCATCACCTTGCCCAGTTCGATGCGCACCTGATCGGACAGTGAACCGACGGACGGCACGACCACCTCCGGCGCGACCACGATGGCGGGAACGGCGGCGGCAGGCGCTACCCGCGGCGAGCCGGGGTCCACTCGCGCGAGCACATCGGCGAGCAGCGGCCCCCAGCCGACCGCCGAGATGATGTCGTTCAACTGCGACCAATCCGCGGCCATCACAATGCGATTGCCGGGCCGCCCGATTTCGGCGTACTCGGTGAAACCGATGGCGAGTGCGTCGCGCGGGTCCATGGACTGGCCGCCCGCGGCGGCGATCCGGTCCACGCCGACCGTGTGCAACGGTCCCTCGAGGTCCCAGATACCCCATTGCATCGCAATGGCATTCGTGCCCGCCGCACGCAGGCGCATGGCCAGGACATCGAGCATCCGGTTGACGGTGGCGTAGAGAATCTGCCCGCGACCCCCGAAGGTGGCCGCGGCGGATGAGCAGATGACGATACGGACATCCGCGGCCAGTGGCAGCAGTCGCAGCAGGTGGTCGGTGCCGATGATCTTCGATGCCGCCATCTCGAACAGCTTCTCGGTGCTCACATCGGCGAATTCGGCACGCACATAGTTCACCGCGGCGTGTACCAGCATGGTCGCGGGGGTGTCGGCCAACGTGGCGGCGAGGGCACGCACGCTGGATTCGTCGCCGACATCGCACGCGACCACCGCGACCTCGGCGGTGCCGATCTGTCGCACGACTCGCAAACGGCCTGCGACCGAATCGGTTTCACCGGACCGGCTGAGCAGCGTGATTCGCCGCGCACCACGACCGGCGAGGTACTCCGCGAACTTCAGTCCGAGGGTGCCGGTCCCACCGACGATGACGACGTGCTCGAGCTCCGCATCATCCGCAACTCCGGCAGCCGGTTCGGTTTCCACCTCGAGCCGCTTGGCATAGAGCCCGCCCGCGCGCAGCGCCAGCTGCGGTTCATTCTTGGCATGCAGTGCGCGCACGATCTTGGCGGCCTGCTCCGCATCGGCGGCGTCGAGGTCGAGGTGCCGGAAGGCGGTGCCGATATTTTCCAGTCCGATGCAGCGGAATCCGGCGGAGACCGCGCCGTGGAACAGATGCGGTGCCGGATCGTCGGCGACCGCGGCTTCGCCGCCCACGGTCACCAGCCAGCAGTCGGTGACCGTGGTGTCGAGCTCGGGCAGCCAGCGCGCGTCATAGAACCGCGCCAGTTCCGCGACCGCGGCGGGCCCGTCCAGCTCCGGCAACTCCGGCAGCAGCACGACTATCGAGTCATAGGCGGCAGTGTCGGCGGGCTGGTCGGGGTCGTAGACGGTCGCGCCGCCACCATGATGGTGAGCCGCGGTGCACAGTGCCGCCGCGAGTTCGGCGCACTGTCCGGTGTGGTCGACGACGAGGATGGTGCGCGGCGAAACCAGCGAACGGCGCTCGAGCCGCACCCAGTGCTCGGCGAGCCGGGTCGCGGTGTGCTCGGGCGCCACCGGCGTCGCATTCGCCGTCGTCCGGTAGGTGGCCCACAGTCGCTGCGGATTCAGCACGGTGTTGGGGAAGTCGCGCAGCGGCAAATGGACTGTGTCCGAAGCGGATTCGACCCGCAGCGCATCCCATCGATAGTTCAGGTCGTGCACCGCGACGGTCGCCAGATTGCGGGTGAACTCACCGAGTCCCGCCGCGGTGCGCAGCGAGGTGCCGATCACCCGGAACTCCCGCTGCGGCCGGGCCGGATCCGGACGCACCGTGCTGAGGTTTTCCTGAATAGCCAACTGCAGCATGGGATGTTCCGACATCTCGACAAAGGTGTCGACGTCGGCGGTGGCAGCCGTAATCGCCCGATCGAACCGGACACGGTTGCGCAGATTCCAATACCAGTACTGGTCGTGCCGCAGATCGGGCGTGATGGTAGTGCCGAGTGTCGCACCGTAGCAGGGGATTTCGGTGGCAATGAAATTCGGGCCGCTCATTTCGTCGCCGAGCGCCGCTTCCAGACCCGCCCGGTACTCGCTGACCACCGAGGTGTGCGCCGGATACGCGACGCGGATCTCCTTGGCGAACTGACCACGCGCGGTGGCGGTTGCCACCATGTCGACGATGGTCTCGCGGTCACCCGAAATGGCCAGGATATGTGCCGAATTGACCACCGACAGCTCGGCCCAGCCGGAGTGTCGCGCGAGTAGTGCCTCACATTGGTCGCGGTCCATGCCGAGCACCGCCATCGAATAGCCGCGCGGCGACAGCTGATCGACGGCCAAGGCCCGATGCGTCACCGCGAGCACCGAATCCCGCAGCGTCATGATTCCCGATACCGCACCGGCGGCCAGTTCGCCCTGGCTGTGCCCGATGGTCGCGGCGGGTTCGACACCCGCCGCGCGCCACATGGCGGCGAAGGCGTACATCTGGAACATCAACGCAGGCTGGAGCACCCGCACGTGGTCCTCGAACTGCCCCTCGTTGCCGAGCAGATAGTGCAGCGGTTCCCGATGACCGAAGCGCTGCTCGAAGATCGCGGTGCAATCATCGACCGCGCGCCGGAAGGCCGGGGAGAGGTCGTAGCAGAGCTTGCCCATGCCCGGGCGCTGACTGCCCTGTCCAGGGAAGACGAATCCGATGCCACGCCCGGTGGCGGCACCATCGGCCACCACGACCGCGGGATGCTCGGCACCAGCGACGATCGCCCGTAACGCGTCGAGCAGACCGTCGCGATTGTCGACCATCGCCAGCGCCCGCCGCCGACGCGCCATCCGGGTGCGAAACAGCATGTCCGCCAGGCGATCCGGGGCTACGCCGGGATACCGCTCCAGGTATCCCAGGATGGCGACCGCCTCGCCGCGCAACCCGTCGGCGGTGTCGGAGGACAGCAGTACCGGGACGGTCCCGTCCGGTAGTCGGTAATCAGGCATCGATATCCTCCAGCACGGGCATGGCCAAGATCGCGTGCGCATTGGTGCCGGCGACGCCGAACGAGGAGACGGCGCCGTAGCGGACGCCGGCGATCGGGTCCCAGGGTTCGAGTTTCGTGGCCAACCGCAGACTGGTGGCCGCCCAATCCACCTCGGTGGTCGGGTTGTCCGCGTAGAGGCTCGGCGCGATCTGACCGTTCGCCCCGCTCAGCAGCACCTTGATCAAGCCGAGCACCCCGGAGGCGGCCTGTGCGTGGCCCATATTCGACTTCACCGAGCCGAGTCGTGGACCGTCGGTGCCGCGGTCGGCGCTGCCGTAGGACTGTGCGAGGGCGGTCAGTTCGAGTGGATCGCCGACCGGTGTTCCGGTGCCGTGTCCTTCGATCAGGCCGATGTCCTCGGGTCGAATTCCGGCCGCCGCCAAGGTCTTCTCGATCAGCCGCTGCTGTGCCGTCGCGCTGGGCACCGCCAGCGGTGCGCCCTTGCCGTTGTGGTTGACCCGGGTGGCGAGCAGACGGCCGTAGATCCGGTGGCCGAGTTCGCGTGCGCGGGATTCGGATTCGACGACGACCACCCCGGCGCCCTCGCCCCACAGTGTGCCGGTCGCGTCGGCGGCATAGGAGCGACAGTGTCCGTCGACGGCGAGTGCGTTGTTCTTGGAGAATTCGAAGAACGCCGCGGGCGAACCCATGACACAGACGCCGCCGGCCAGCGCCCACTCGCATTCACCGCCTCGCACGGCATTGGCGGCCAGGTGCAATGCGGTCAGCGATGATGCGCAGGCGGTGTCGGTGGTCAGCGACGGCCCGATCAGTCCCAGACTGTGCGAAATCCGACCCGCTACCGCGCCGAGGGCGGTCCCGGTGGCCCGATATCCGGAGTACTCGGTGACCACACCGGACTGCGGCCCGTATTCGTTGATGGACGCGCCCATGAAGCAACCGACCTCGGCGCCATCCAGTGCGCCCGGATTGATGCCCGCATTCTCCAGTGCCCGCCAGGCCACCCGCATCGCGACCCGCTGCTGCGGATCCATCGAAATCGCCTCGCGCGGGGTGATACCGAAGAACATCGGATCGAATTCGGTTGCCTCCGACAGGAAACCACCCGCGTCGGCGACCCGGCTCCAGCCTTCGGTGCGATGCAGCGAAAGCAGCTCCTCGATCGGCCATTCCCGATTGCGCGGGAACGGTCCGATGAGTTCGCGGGCTTCGGCCAGCGCCGACCAGAACTCGGGCAGCGTCTCGATACCGCCCGGCGCCTCGACGGCCATCCCGGAGACGACGATCGGATCCACTTCCGTGCTCATCCGACGCGATCCAGTTCGGGCGCCAGCAATTCCGCGATACCGGCGGCATTGTCGTTCAGATAGAAGTGCCCGCCGTCGAAGATGGTGACGTCGATGTCCTGGACGCTGTGGTTGGACCAGCCGTACAGCTCACGCGGCGTGATGAAGTGATCCTCGGCGCCGCCGAGCACGTGAATCCTGGCCCGCACCTGGACATCCGCCGGGCAGGTATAGGCATCGAAGGCCCGGTAGTCGGCCTTCACCACCGGCAGCGCCATCCGCATGACCTCGCGGCTGCCGAGCACATCCGCGCCGGTGCCCTCCAGCGCGCCGAGGTGGTCGAGAATCTGCTCGTCCTCGCTCGGATGCGGCGGCAGGTCGACGGCGCGGCCGGGTGAGACGGCGGCGGAGGGCGCGAGCAACCGCACCTCGAGTCCGGCCGCCTCGGCATTGCGAACCAGTTCGAAGGCGACCATCGCGCCCATGCTGTGGCCGAACACCGTCAGCGGCAGACCGCGATTGTGTTCGGAGGTACGGAATTCCGCGAACGCACCGGCGGCGAGTTCGGGCAGCGTGGCGAGTGCCGCCTCGCGTGCCCGGTCCTGGCGACCCGGGTACTGGAAGATCAGCACATCGAAGTGCTCGCTGAGCACCTTCGAGAAGGCGCGATAGGTGGACGCGCCGCTACCCGCGTGCGGGCAGATCAACAGGGGCGGACATTCGACGGAGCGGGGCTGGTGGAATTGCCGGATCCATCCGAGATTTGCTGGCATTTCTTGACTCCTGCGCTTCCGCCGGACGTCCCGGCGCAATGGTCGCGCCAGGCAGCGTCATTCAATCGGCGGCGTACAACAACCCCCGGTTCGCTGCACTGATCTGGTTACTTCTGAACGGTCGCTTCTTCTGAACGGTCGCCCGATATTAGCGTAGCCTACCCTAATAAGTCTACCGATCCGGGCGGACCGTCTACTGCTGCCGCCTCACTGATCGGTGAGATAACCACCGCGCGTGAAGAATTCCGCGGCCGAATGTTCGGTGCCGTCCGCGGCACGAATCCGGGTGAGCACCAGGCCGCGATTGCGCCCGCGATGCGCCTCCGGACCACACACCACCGCGCCGCCGCCTTCCTGCACGATCACCCGACCGGGCGTGCCGCCGTAACGCGCCTCCGAGACCGCCGCCTCCAGCACCTCGATCCGCTCGCCGCGGTAGTAGGTGAACGCGCGCGGATACGGTTCGGACAGCGCGCGCACGAAACGCTCCAGATCAACGGCGGACCAGGTCCAGTCGATGCGGCTGTCCCGCTCGGAACGCTTGTGGAAGTATGTCCGCTCGGACTTGCGCTGCGGCTTCCATTGCGCGGTATCGGATTCCAGTGCGTGCAGCGCTTCCCGAAGCGCGCCGGGGATGAGTTCCATACCGCGCAATACCAATTCGGTACCGGTATCGGTGGGACCGATGGGCAATGCGCGCTGCACCAGGATGTCGCCGGTGTCCAGGCCCTCGTCCATCCGGTGCACGGTCAGACCCGTCTCGGACTCGCCGCTGATCAGTGCCCACAGCACCGGGGAGAAGCCGGTGAACTTGGGCAGCAGCGAATCGTGCAGGTTCAAGGTGCCGTGCGGGGGCAGATTGTAGAGCTCAGCGGGCATCCAGGTATACCAACTGTTCACCACGATGACGTCCGGTTCGACCCGCTTCACCAGGTCGATGGTTTCGGCATCGGCCCGTTCGGTCAGATGCACCGGGATACCGTGTTCGCGGGCGAGGTCCTCGACCGAATCCGACCAGATCCCCTTATACGAATCCGCACTGGCCGGATGGGTGACCGCGAGCACGACCTCGTGTTCCGAATCGATCAGTGCCTGTAGGGTTTTGCGGCCCCAGGTCTGGAAGCCGAACGAAACGATGCGCATGAAAACCTCACGTAGATGTATAGGGAGATAACGGGGCGAATCAGCCCAGTCGGGCGGCCGCACCCCGCCGCGCACCGACGACCTGACGCGCCGGGGCCGTACGCAGTACCCGATCCGAAAGCTCGCCGAGACAGCTGAGATTCGGGAACCCTGGCCCCTGCGCGATGGCTGCCATATTCGGCAGGTAGAGCTTCGCGTCCAGTCCGGTGACCGCCAGGTCGTAGCCGATCGCGGCCTCCAGCCTGGCCTGGTTCAGCGGTCCGCCGACGGCGAGTTCGAGCAGATCGGCGGCGTCGGAATCGAACAGTTCCAGGAACCACAGCGGCTGCCCGCCGGTCGCGTCGACCACCAGGTCGAAGTTGTGCACCTGATCCGGGCGCCGGTCGTTGCGCAGCGTCACCGCCACGCCGTCGCCCTGTTCGGCGACCCGCACGACCCGCCCCTGCAGGTGGTGCACACGGTTATCGCCGATCACGCTCTCCTGCACGCGAACCGAGAAGACGCCGCGGTCGGTGCGCCGGATGACATCACGACGCTCGTCCATGCTGAGCGCGTTCCACTTGGTCGGATCGCTGAAAAGCGCATTCTCGAAATAGCTTTCGCCGCGGGTGTAGATGGTGGCCTTGGGCGTGATCACCGAGATGGTCAGCATGTCGTGGCGAACCAACTCGTCCAGCGCCGAACCCGCGGTCTCACCGCCGCCGATCACCGCGACTCGCGAGGAGACCGGCAGCGCGCGTTTACCTGCCAGATCCCAGAATTCGGCAATGCTGAGCACCCGGGGGTGCTCGGCCAGGGCGCGACGGCTGTGGCCCGGACCGGTGATCATCAGCGCGTCGGTGTCGATTTGGGTGATCGCAGCAGTGTTGTTTCGAGCGACCTGCAAGCAGTCGCCAGCGGCGGCATCGGTTACCGAAACCAGCCAGCCGTCGGCCGCCGCGGCGACCGAATCCACCGTCCCGAGGACCAATTCGAGATCGATCGCACGGGCCACCCACTGCAGATATTTGGCCCAGACATGGTGCTGCGGGCTGGGGCGGCCGCGGTCGATCCATTCGGCGTAGGTGCCGTGCTCGACCAGGAACGAGGTCCAGCTGTAGGCCGTCATCGCCTCGTCGATGGCCCGGTTGTGCCCGCGCGCCCAGGTCGAGTGGTACGGGAATCCGATGTCCTTCTCCGGACTGGTACCGAGCCGGTGCTGCCCGTCGGTCCAGCCGCCGCTCGGCAGCCAGTTGCCGCCGACGGCATGCGCCTCGACCGCGATCACCCGCGGCGCCGCCAACCCCAATTTCCGCAGGACGTGTGCTTTTGCCGCCACCGCAAGGGCTTTCGGCCCGGCTCCGACCACCAACAGTGTGTCCACGGTTCTCCTGCGTTCGATCTGAGGGCGGCAACCAGGGTCACCTAACTTCTGACTATCAGCTTTGCATAGGCTTACCTTATATTGCACTGTAGTGCCAGTCCTTGCCCGGCACGCTCCCGGCATACGAACGATTGGAAGAACCGATGCTCAGCACCAGAAATAGACCGGCGGCACGCCTTGCCAGCGCGGCGTTCTCGCTCACTGCGGCCGCCGTGATCGGCGCATTCGGCACCGTCGCCACCGTGGCCCCGGCCACCGCCGCACCCCTCGGCGCGCCGATGCGGACCGCCACTCCCGGCCTCGGTGAGTTGAAGGCCAAACTGCAACTGGTGCTGAACACCGGCGCTTCGCGCTCCGCCCGCGCGGCCGAACTCGAGGCGGGCGAGGCCGGTCTCAGCCTGGTCGACCAGGTCGGCAGCGTCATGGCCTCGGCCCCGCCGAGCTTCCGCTGGGACGTTCTCGGCCCGGTGAATGTCTCCGGCGATCTGCTCACCGCCCAGCTGACCACCGCCATCGACGGCTGGGATCCCTGGTACTTCGACCTGTCCTGGAAGCAGATCGACGGCACCTGGAAGCTGACCCGCGAGGCCGAATGCACCATCGCGAGCGTCGCGATGCTGCCCTGCAATCTGTAATCACCTGCGACACGCGCGAGTTGGCCCCGAGGTAGCGCACTACTTCGGGGCCACACGGCCATTCGGAGTCGTTTCACCGGACACCCCACGACACCAGAGTGTGTTTAGGCTAACCTTAGCTGCATGGGTAGAGGCTTCGAAGGGTTGATGCTGAAGGCATGGCGTGCCGAGGATTACCGGCTCACGGTGACCTCGACCGAGTACATCAGCGATAAGTACCTGCGGCTCGGATTCGATGCGGGCGGACTGCTCGCCGATCATCCGGTGCATCCGACGCAATGGGTGCGGCTGTGGATTCCGAACGGTGAGCGCGAGCACCAGCGGGGCTACACGCTGGTCGATCCCGATCCGGACGCGAACAAATTCTCTATCGAATTCGCGGTACACCACGGCCCCGCCTCGATGTGGGCGCAAAAGGCGGCCGTCGGAGACCAGCTGGATGTGTCGGTGCTCGGCTCGGATTTCCAGCTGCCCGATCCGCTCCCGAGCGAGTTCGTCATCTTCGGGGATACCGCATCGCTGCCCGCCATCAATTCGCTGCTCGACGCGATCGGCGATGTGCCCGCCCGCGTCTGGCTGGAATGGCAATACGAATCCGACACCGGACTCCCGGTCCGCAATAAGCCGCACCATCAGGTGAAATGGGTGCAGCGCATCGACAACGGTCGGTTGCTGCGCGAGCAGGCGAATGAAATGGCGTGCCCGAAGGACGCTTTCGCCTGGGTCGCGTGTGACGGCCACACCACGCGGTCCATCGTCAAGGCGCTCAAGACCACCCACGGGCTGCCGAAAACCGCGATCAAATACCGCGCGTATTGGAAGTAGTCATCCTCGGGGATGACCTGATCGCTACTTTCTGACGACGTGTCGGCACCGCCCGATGCGCGATGCTGATGCGCGAATTGCCGCCGGACGTCGGCGGCAATTCATCGGTAGTGCGCGCGGACCAGTCGATACCCAGCGTGCCGCCGACGATATTTTGGCGGCATTCCGCCAGGGTCGCCCGCCCGGGGACATCCAGGCCGCGGCGTCCGGTCACCCGAATACCCACGGCGGCCCGGTCCCTCAGGCCGGCGCGGGTTCCAACCGCCAACCACTGGCTCGCGACCGCTCGTTCCAGAAGTCGGCGTATCGGCCGTCGAGTGCCAAAAGTTCGGCGTGCGTGCCGCGTTCGACGATCCGCCCGCCATCGAGGAACAGGATCTGATCGGCATGTGCGATGGTGGCCAGCCGATGCGCGACGACGATTACCGTTTTATCCCTGGTGAGTTCGTGCATCCCGCGCGCCACGACCGCCTCGCTGTGTGGATCCAGCGCGCTGGTTGCCTCGTCGAGCAGCACGATCGGCGCATCCTTGAGCAGCGCGCGGGCGATCGAAACCCGTTGCCGCTCACCGCCGGACAGCGTCGCACCGCCCTCGCCGACCGCGGTCTGGTAACCGTCGGGCAGCCGCTCGACGATCTCGTCCACCCTGGCCGCCTCGGCCGCGCGCTGCAGTTCGGTGTCGCTGGCATCGGAGCGGCCGATCCGAATATTGTCCGCCACCGACTGGTTGAACAGGTAGACGTTCTGGAAGACGAGCGAGAGCTGGCCGAGCAGGGTCCGCGACGGCTGCTCGCGCACATCGTGCTCGCCGACCACGACCTGGCCAGCCTCGACATCGTGGAACCGCGCCGCGAGCCGCAGCAGTGTCGTTTTGCCCGCGCCGCTCGGCCCGACGATCGCGGTGGTGGTCCCGGCGGGCACCTCGAAGCTCAGCTCCGACAGCACCGGCTCACCCGGCCGGTATCCGAAGGACACCTGGTCGAACACAACCGAGGGCGCACCCGGCGTCACCGCCGACTTCGCCTCCGGCAGTACGGGTTCGGCGAGCAGTTCGGTGACCCGGTCGGCGGCCGCCGCGGCCGACCGCAGCGCATTGCCCAGCTGCGCGGCCTGATTCAGCGGTTCGATGAACCTGGAACTCACCGCGATGAGCGCGATCGCGGCCGCCGCCGAAACCGCGCCGTCGGTAACCCGGCCCACCGCGAGGTAGACCAGCACCAGGAATACGGCCTGCACGAACAGCGCGAATACGATCAGACCCGGCACGGAAGCGAACATCAACCGGGTAATCGCCGACCGCTGCCCTGCCAGCGCACCGTCGAGTGCCTGGTTGCCCGGTCCCACCGCACCGAATGCGCGCAATACCGGCTGCGCCTGCGCGAATTCGAGCACCCGTGAGTCGGCTTCGGCCGCCGCCTCGTGCATCCGGGCATCGGAGCGGGTGTAGGCGCGATTGGCCAGACCGTTCACCAGGAACAGCACCGGTGCGGCGAGCAGCATGGCGAGCGAGATCCGCCGATCGATGAACAGCATGCCGAGCGCGACACCGAGCGGAACGACGATGCCGGTGAGCACCTTGGTCAGCAGATAGGCGATCAGGCCCTGGATCTCGCGCACATTCTCGACCACGATCCGCGACAGCGGTCCGGCACTGTGCGTCTCGAACCAGCCGAGCGGCAGGGCATTCAGCTGATCGCCGAGCCTGGTCTGCAGCCCGCGCTGCATACCGACGCCGATGCGCAGACCGAGCACGGCCTGCAGATATCCGAAGACGACGACCCCGGCGACCGCGACCAGCATCCACAGCGCCCAGAACCAGGCGCGGCCGAGCTCATTGTCGAACAACGCCTCCAGCACCGGCACCAAAAGCAGATACGCAGCGGACTGACTCAGCGCCTGAGCGATGATGGCCGCCAACAGTCTCGGCGTCAGGTGGGCCAGATCAGCGGGGATCAGCCCGAGCACCTTGCGAATCATCGTGTCACCTCGATATTTTCGACCAGCGCGAGCGCCGCCTCATTGATTTCCCAGAGCCGCTGATAGGTACCGCCCGCCTCGCGCAGACCGGCGTGCTCGCCCTGCTCGACCAGGGATCCGCGCTCCAGCACCAGAATCCGATCGACACCGGTGATGGTGTGCAGCCGATGCGCGATCACCAGTACGGTCCGGCCCGCGACCAGCAGCGCGAGCGCATCCTGCACGGCCGCCTCGGATTCCGGATCCGCGAAGGCGGTCGCCTCGTCGAGGACCAGCACCGGAGTATCGGCCAGCAGCGCGCGGGCTATCGAAAGTCGTTGCGCCTCACCGCCCGACAGCGTCGCATCGACACCGATTTCGGAGTCGTAACCGCGCGGCAGCGCCACGATGCGGTCGTGGATGTGGGCCGCTCGGGCCGCCTGCTCCAGTGCGGCATCATCGGCGTCGGGGCGGGCCAGCCGCAGGTTCTCACGAATGGTGCCGCGGATCAAACGCACATCTTGGAAGACGAATCCGACGGTGTGATAGAGCTCCTCGGTCGGAAAGTCGCGAATATCGCGGCCCGCGATGGTGATTCGCCCGGCACCGACATCGTAGAAGCGCGGCAGCAGCTTAGCGAGCGTCGACTTTCCCGACCCGCTCGGTCCGACCAGCGCGGTAATGGTGCCGGGTCGCAGCTCGAGGTCGATTTCGCGCAGCACCTGGTGATCCGAGCGGTATCCGAAGCTCACGCCCTCGAACCGCACCACACCCGCGGCCGCGGGATCGGGCGCCGACACCGTGTCGGGCACAGTCAATTCGGGCGTCTGCTGCAGTTCGTACAGACGTACCGCTGCCGCACCGGCGGCCCGCAGCGCCTGAGATCCGTAGCCGAGACCGAGCAGCGCACTGCCCAGGCCGAGGCCGACGAGCAAGAACGGCAATACATCCAGCGGTGCGACCCAGTCCAGTCCCACGGCGGCGAGCCCGGCGATCACGACGACCAGCATCACGAACACCGGAGTGACCACGATGTCGGAGGCCGACTGGATACGAATGATCGGCATCTTCATCCGATTCAGGCTGTCGGCCTGTCCGTCCACCGCCTCCTGGAATACGGTGTGCGCCTTACCCGCCTGACCGAACGCCCGCACCACCTGAATGCCATCGACGAATTCGATGGTGGCGTCCTGGGTTCGGCGTTCCCAGCGGGTATAGACCGCCATGCGATCGCGTCCGTCCTGATCCATCATCCGGCTGAACAACACGACATAGGCGAACAGCGGAATCAGCAGTACCAGCGTGAGTCGCCAGTCGACGCTGACGAGATAGCCGAGGGTGACCAGCGGCGCGGTGAGCGCGCCGACGAACTCCAGTCGCGCATGCGCGACCAGATAGTGCAGCGCCTCGACATCGTCCTGCAGATACTTCTTCACCTCGCCGGAGGACCGTTCGCCGAACCAGCCGAGCGGCACCCTGGTCAGCTTGGCCGCCAACAACCGACGCAGGGTCAGCTGATATCCGGCATCGACGAGATGCGACCAGGTCAGCGCCGCCGCCTGCAGCAGGCCACGCGCGACGAGCACCACCACGGCGATCAGCAGCAGTCGCCACACCCGATCGGTATCCACCTGGTCGGTGAGCAGTTCCCGGCAGGCCGCGACGATCAGCACGAACGGTACGACGGTGCCGACCGAGGCGATGGCCACGATTGTGCTCGCGAGCGTCAGCGTGCGGCGCACGGGCGCGAGGATCTCCTTGCGCGCCGCGGCTTCCCGTTGCTTTCGCGCTTTCAGCACCGCCTTCGGCGGCCGGTTTCCGGTCTCCTCCACCGTCATCTGCCTCGCCCCTCTCGCCCCATCGCGGAGCCTCTCGCCGGAATCGGCACCATCTTCACACAAGATCGACCAAGAGGGTAGGTTAGGCTAAGTTATCTTGCCGGGAGCTAGTGGTCGTTCCAACCGAGGTCGCACCCGATCACCTCGAACAGCTTCTCGTTCCACGGGCGATAGAACTCGCGCAGTCGGGCCACCGAATCCGCGTCGGGCTCGGGGATTTCGAGCGGATTACGGTTCAAGACGTGGTGGTGGACCGGCTCGACGGCGGGCAGCCCGAGGAACTCGTGGACGCCGCACACCGTCTTCGAGATATCGGCGAAAAAGTCCTCGGCGGTGACGATGTGGACGTTGTCCTTGCCGAATGCCTCGAGCCAGCGGGCGACCGCATTGACGTAGACACCGGTGCCGAGCACCGGCATGGAGGGCAGCGTGGTCGGTGGCGACGGCGCGGGGAACATCTCCAGCGCGTACCCGACGTAGTCGGCGTAGGTCTTGCCGTACGGCATGACGCGCAGGCCGTCGTTGCTACTGAGAAAAAGGTCCCATTTGTAGTGCGAGTACGCGCGCTCCACCGGATCGCGCAACATCATGAGGATCTTGGCGTCCGGTCGGACCGCACGGTAGTTGTCGATCAACAGCAGATCGTGCAGCGCTGGGTCGAAGTAGCCCGCCAGCGCCCGGCCGGTACATCGCAGCACCTCGGCCTTCTCCCGCTCCGTCGGAAAGTACGGCCCCCACAACTGTGTATAGCCGTGGCCGATCTCCTTGGTGAGCGGCGCCAGGATGCTCGGATGCTGCATGAGATAGCTGGCCAGGTCGGTGGTTCCGCTCTTCAGCGCGCCGACGCAGGCGAAATCCGGCAATACCCGCGGCCCGCCGAACCGCCGCAACCACAGCCGAACCGGCGGCACTCTGCCGAAATAATGCGGCAACGTTAGATAGCGAATTCCCAGCTGTACGCCGCGCAACGGATGCGCGAAATAGCTCTCCCGGTTGTAGCGGTGCAATTGCCATTCTTCGAATACCGCGAGCCCCTTTGTGTATCTATCGGAGACATACTCCGGTGCGCCCGACGGCGCCACCCCTGTTGCCATTGGAACTTCCCCTCGCACAATGATCTTCGCCGCACCGCGCGCGGCGATCCGCTTTCCGAACCAACCGTTAGGAACGGTTCGCCCGGCTCCAGACATGCAATTGGCGGAAACAACACGTCGTTACCTCCTACCCTCGATCCCGCTGCCCTTCGGGATCGATTTGCGGATCACCGTAGCCCCGAGTTCGTCCCGGCGCTGCCGGAAGCCGCACGGAACGTTTCGCTTTGGCCGATCCAAAGCCGACGACGCGTCTCATATATGCAACTTCACAAGACCGGGCGGCAAGGTGACTGCTCGACAATCCAGGTCACACGACCTATATGCGTCGGCATGCCCGACCATCTGCGGTTCCACGACAATGCTCCGGTGCTGATCGTCGGCGGCTATGGCACCGTCGGCGCCGAGTTCGCCCGGCTCGCCGCCGCGCCCTGGCCACTGCTGCTCACCGGCCGAAATCCCGCACGCGGCAGGTCACTTGCCGCGGAACTCGATGCGCAGCGCGCACCGTGGGATCTCGGCTCCGACACCGATTTCCACGCCGCGGCACGAGCCGTGGTGCGTACGATCGACGATCGCGTGCTGCGGGCCGCGGTGCGCGCGGGCATTCCGTACATCGACATCACCCGTTGGACAATCCGCCTAACTCGGGCCGCCGTGGTCGCCGCCACGCTGCGCCCGACCGCACCGGTGCTGCTGTCGTCGAGTTGGATGGGCGGCGTGACCGGTCCGGTGACGGCGGCATCGGCCGAACAAGCGATCGACCGATCACGAACCCGGCTGCGCGATGTCACCGATCCGGAATGCGCTGTCACTTATCTGCTTTCGGAACACGATGACGGTTCCGCGGCGCGTCCGTTCGTCGAAATCTGGGCAATCGCGGCCGCGGAACCAACCATCCGGCCCGTTGTTACCGAATTCTATTCCGAATATGTCCGTCAGGTAACGGAATTCATCCGCGCGCGTCGACCTCGGTGCGCGGAGAACACTGCTCGGGCGTGCGCCGAAACCTTTGTCGCGCTCATGGAGGGTGCGGCGTCGATGCGATCGGGTGTGGCGGCACAGCGTTCCGAAGCCACCGATCAAGTGGTGCGGGAGATCGCTATCGCCCTGCTCGATACCGTATGACCGGCTCCGTTACCGCATTCGGCAACACATCTTCGACGTGCCGGGGAAACTTATGTGAACGGCGGACTATCCCAGCACCTTTCGCGTCCTGGCCTTACTAACTTATCGAGCTACACAGATTGCGACTGCGGTTGGAGGTATGAAAATGCTTGTCACGACAATTATTTCGAATATCGGCGAGTGCGACCGTGAACCCGGATCCTTGACCGGGCAACAGGCGCACCGGGCGATGCAGGTGCACTTGTATTGCAGTGTCGACAGTTGCAAGGTCCGCCGCCGCGCCAGACAGACGCTGGTCGAGTCGCGACGGATGGTGCTGGACGAACGGGCCGAACCGTAGGCATCCGTGACGCGGCGGCGCCGACGCGGAATCGACCATGCGGTGTGCGCGTTGGCACAAATATGAGTACAGCATCGCGCAGGGATGGCGACCGGGTGACGGGTGGGCCAACGACGGAATCCGATCGCTCCGCCACGCCCGTCGTCGACACCGGCACCGCATTCGGTGCCAGGGTCGCCGCCCGCCTGGAACGCGAGGATGTCATCTGGCTGACCACGGTCGGCCCCAGCGGGACACCACAGCCGAATCCGGTGTGGTTCCAATGGCGCGACGGTGCATTCCTGATCTTCAGCCAGGCCGATAAGCCGAAGTTGCGCAATATCGCCCGCAATCCACGGGTGTCGCTGCATCTGAACAGCACCGCGACCGGCGGCGATGTGGTGATTCTCACGGGCACCGCGCACATCGACGAAGCCGGGCCGACACCGGCGGAAGTCGCCGAGTTCACCGTGAAATACACCGACGGACTCGCCTCGCTTTCGACGACCGAGGAACAGTTCCATGCCGATTACTCGGTCACTGTGCGCGTCACCCCGGATCGGCTGCGCGGATTCTGACCCCGGCCCGGCCGTGAGCTGGGTATTCATTACCGACTAAGGTCGTCGGTAATGAGAAGGAGGCAGCAGCCGCCGTTGCCCAAGCGGCACGGCCTGGATCCGGCCCGGCTCCGCCTGCCGGAGCAGGGCGATTGGGCGACCATTCGGGATCACCTGGTGGAACGGCTGCCCCGCGTTCCCGCCGCACGGATCGATGAACTGCTGGACGCGGGCGGAATCGTCGACCTATCCGGTCCGATCACGCCGGACGCGCCCTACGTGCCGGGCGGCGCGGTCTGGTTCCATCGGGACCTACCCGATGAGACCGTGGTGCCGTTCGATATCCCGATCGTTTATCGCGACGACGATCTGCTCGTGGTGGACAAGCCGCATTTCCTGGCGACGATTCCGCGGGGCCAGCACATCCTGCAGACGGCGTTGGTGCGGCTGCGCCGCGCACTCGACCTACCCGATCTGATTCCGGCGCACCGGCTCGATCGCGTCACGGCCGGACTTGTGCTTTTCGTGATCAATCCGGCCCGGCGCGGGGCCTATCAGACCATGTTCCACCGGCGCACAGTGCGCAAGGAGTACGAGGCCATCGCACCCTTCGATCCGGAGCTCACGCTGCCGCGCACGGTGCGCAGCCGAATTATCAAGGAGAAGCAGGTGCTGGCCGCGCAGGAGGTGGCGGGTGCGCCCAATGCGGAGACCTGGATCGAGTTGCTGGAGCAGCGGGACGGACTCGGCCGATATCGGCTACGACCGCTGACCGGACGCACCCATCAGCTGCGACTACACATGAACGGGCTCGGCATTCCGATCCTCGGCGACGACTTCTATCCGGTGCTCACCGACAAATCTGTGCACGACTTCACACGGCCATTGCAATTGCTGGCCACATCACTCGAGTTCACCGATCCGATCAGCGGCGAGCCGCGCCGGTTCGACAGTGCTCGGACGCTGCAGGCATGGGTGGATCCGCAGGGGTGGCGGGGTCCGCATTAACGCCGACGGCACGTTCCGCGAAAACGAGTACGACCATGTTGATGACGCAGAGCCCCGGAGCCGCACCCCTCGCGCCAGTTGCGGACGTCCGTAGACTGGGCCGGATGCTTCAACACGACCTCGACGAAGCGGCACCGCCCCGCCACAAACTGCACGCCTATCTCGACGTGGCCGTTGTGGTGATCGTCCTGGCCGGCACGAATCTGATCGCCCACTTCACCACCGCATGGGCGAGCATCCTCACCGTTCCGATCGCCGCCGTCGTACTGCTCGCGCTCATGCGCCGGCGCGGACTCGGCTGGTCCGAACTCGGACTCTCACCGCGACACTGGCGGCGCGGCACGCTCTATGCGGTCGGTGCGGTCGGCCTGGTGCTCACGGTGGTCGCGATCGGGGCGCTGCTGCCGATCACCCGGCCGTTCTTCCTCGCCGACCGCTACGCCACCATCTCCGGCGCGCTCATCGCATCGATGATCGTCATACCGCTGCAGACCGCGATTCCGGAGGAACTGGCCTTCCGCGGCGTCCTGCACGGCACGCTCGACCGCGTCTACGGCGCCCGCGGCGTCTTCGCGGCGGGCTCGCTGCTGTTCGGCCTCTGGCATATCGCCTCCTCGCTCGGCCTGACCACCAGCAACCGGGGTCTGACCGGCTTCTTCGGCGGCGGCCCGGTCGGCCAGCTCGTCGGCATCCTGCTCGCCGTCCTCGCCACCGCCGCGGCCGGCGTCGTGTTCACCTGGCTGCGCCGCCGCAGCGGCAGCCTCCTGGCCCCCATCGCGCTGCACTGGTCGGTCAATGGAGCGGGTGCATTGGCCGCCGCCATTGTCTGGCACACCACCCTCACCTGATACCGCACGAGCGTAAATTTCGAGGATGCCCCTCGGACACCTCGGCATCAACGTCACCGATCTCATCGCGGCCCGGTCGTATTACGACGAGCTGATGCCCCTACTCGACTACGCGCCGCTGCTCAGTGCGGCCGACCAATTCGCCTACTGGCCCGCCGACAACAAACCTGGCACGTACATCTTCTTCTACCCCGCCGACGCCCCCGGCTATGTGCGAACCGCACCCGGCCTGCAACACCTCGCCTTCATGGTCCGCACCCGCGCCGCTGTCGACCGCGTCCACGCGTGGACCACCACCCGAGGCGATGAAATCATCCACGCCCCACAAGAATTCCCCCAATACCCCCCGCCGTACTACGCCACCTTCTGGACCGGCCCCGACGGCATCATGCTCGAGGCGGTCTGCCATAAGAACGCCTGAACCAGCGACTAGGGCGCGTCCAGTTCGCGCATTTGTTCGAGTTTCCAGGGTGCGCGGCATTGACCTCGGGCGGGTAGCGGTTTAATCTCGGTGCGATCACACATATGTTCGAGCAACAGGTCCTCGTCGCTGTGACACCTGCTCCTGGGAAGGCTCGCGATGCGCGACAAACAGTCGACCGGTAGGTCGGAGATCGACGCGTTGGCCGAGCGGGTCGCGAACGCGCGGGGGCGGTTGCCGCTGCAAGATGATGCGGCGCTGGTGCAGGCACTGTCGGATGCCGAAATCGATGCGGAACGCGAACTCGCGCAATGGGTTCGGGCGCAGCGACGGGGGCAGCGGAAACGGGCCGTCCAGGACGAACTCACGGCGGAGAAGCGCAATCGTCGGACCATGTCGGCCATCCAGCGCGCCGACGACGCGGACGCGCGGTGGCATCGGCGCGCACTGGCGGCGCGGCGGCGGGTCTCGAATCAGGATGCGCGCCTTGCCCAGTTGTATCGCCGGGCCGAATGGTCCTCGCGCGCACTGATCGCCGTCGTGGTGCTGGGCATGGTGTGGGCCGGCGTGAATGTGCAGCACAACCTGGTGCCCAGCGGGAATATGGCGGATCCGCTGTACTGGTTGAGCTATGGGATCGAGGCGATGATCTCGATCCCGATCATCACCATCATGGTGGCCGCGACGACGGCTGCCCGCTGGGGCCGCGAACTCGATCGGGGCAAGGTCGTCCTCTTCGAGGCCGCACTGCTCGGCACGACCGTGGCGCTCAATGCGGGCCCGCACCTGGCCGCCGGAGCCTTCGGCCAGGCCGCCGAATACGCGATCGCGCCGGTCATGGTCGGCGTCGTGATCTGGTTGCACGCCTGGGTGTCCGCGCGCTATGCCCTGCTCATCGACGGAGCTGCGCTGGTCGAGGACGAACCCGAACTGCCGCCCCGGCAGCGGGTCACCACCGAACGCGGCGCACCCATCGATAGCTTCCGTGCCGACGAACCCGCCGACCGTCGAGAACTGCTCGCCGCCAAGGGTTTCGATCCCGTTCTCGACCAAGCCGGTGTCCGCTTCCCGGTCGATGTCGATACCCACGTCGCCGAGGCCGCGATGCGCGCGGCACAACCCGACCCGGTGCCCGTCGCACGCCTCGATTGCACGGAAACCCTCGTGTACCACGCGCAGAGCACCCGCTCGACCAATGGCCGTCTCACCCAGCAGATCCCGAGCGACGACTACCGTCGGCCCGGCCCCCTGGTCCGTGGGTCGGATTCGATCCAGAACACCGCGCGAACCTCCACCGACACCGCCACACTGCCAACCCATACGTCGGCAGCTACCGTGAACCCCCTCGACGAGAGCGTATTTCACGCCGCCGACCGCGATCCGCGCATCGCACCCGAGTCCGCTGCGAACGTCGGCGGGAGCGCACTTCACGCCGCACACGTCGCGGTCCCGACGGCACCGATGAATGCTCGTGTCCAGCACACCGCCGATGCCACCGCTGGATTCGAGTCCGATACCGCATCGGCAACCACTGCCGAAAAGCACACGATTCGTGCCGCCACCGGCTTCGAATCCCAGGCCACGTCGACGACCACGGCTGATCAGGGCACAGCTTTTGCTGCCACAGACTTCGAGCCGCACGCCGCGGCGCAGAGTGCCGCCACCCGCGACGAGCACACGACTCTTGCCGCTACCGGCTTAGAACGCCGGACCGCCGCGCCGGGAACCGCGGGCACCCGCGCCGATGATACGGCCGTCACCGCCAACGGTCCTTATGCCCGATCCGCGACCACTGCTTCCACTCGCGACGAGCCTGGAGCTACCGATTCCAGCAGCGGCTTGGGCAGCACGGCACCTACGGCCGCCGCCACTGTCGGCGATGATGCGACTGCCCCTGACACCGGCACAGCCTTCCGGACTGCGGCGGCTGATGCCGGCCATCGGGACGAGCGCGCGGCCATCGGTGCCGCAGGCTTCGAGCCCGATGCCACAACCGCGACTTCCGCTCGCGACTCGTGGTCCCCTCGCCGTACCGGCACAACTTCTGTTGTCGGAGTGGCCGAATCGCAGAACATCGGCACACGCCCCCCAGCGCAGTCACAGCTGAGCATCTTCGATACCGCGATTGTCGAAGCAGGTGACGGCGCCGTCGAGGCGACTGCGGACCGCGCAATGGCCGACACGAGTCGCGCCACGGCGTCAAGCACCGTGGCCGCAGCGGGCACGGGCACGGGCACGGGCACGGGCACGGGCACGCCAGCCGACGCTTCCGACCCAGCGAAATCCAGCACCCGTACCGAAACCTTTTCGCGCACAAGCGCACCAGCCGACGCCACTCAACCAGCGAAGTCGAGCGCTCGTACCGAAACTCCGACGCCCACGAACGCACCCACCGAACCCCAGCGTGCTGCCCGCGGTTCCGCGACACCGACTTCGGCCGAGCGAGTCACGCACGCACTGGAGCGGCATCGCACTTCGAACACCGAAAACTCGGCAGCCGAGCACGCGGACCAGACCGCGGCAACCGAGGCCGAGGTCAGGCAGCTTGTTCCGGATGATGCGCCGCGTCGCACCACCAGCGAGGTGATCAGCGAAGTCGTGCAATCACTTTCGGCCGAGCACCTGCTGACCGAGAACCTCGGTTCCGAGAGCGATGACGTCGAGGTGTGGTCGGTAGCCCGCGCGATCGCGGGCCGCGGCCTCTCGGTCATCCCCGTGGAACAACTCGCCGAAATCCTCATGCTCGCCGACCAATCGTGGACCCCCACCAGCATCGGCGAGGAAGTCGGCCTGTCGCGCACCGCAATCGCCCAAGTCCTGGAGTTCGCCCGTCGAGTCCGCCGCCCCTACGCGATCAGCAGCTAACCCTTACCCGACAGCAGGTTGTACCGTCCAGCTGCCGGGGAGTCCGAGTCGTGGCCTGAACTCGGGCCGGCGTTGACCAGGCCGATTAAGTGGGAGTTGATCGCCCAGCAGTACGACCAGATGGTCAAGAACGCGACCGCGATCCGCACCGCGTCGACGGAGGCGATCCTGCGGCGGTTCATGAAGGCCAACGCCAACCACCCGACGTATCAGGCGATGATCGAGCTGGGCAGGGTACAGAAGACGATCTTCCTGTGCCTTCGCATCGCCCAAGCCGCCCTGGTCTATGTCAAAACTCTGATGATCCAAGATCTGCTCGACGCCCCTGAGTGCGCCGACATCCTGGCCACCGACGCGCACAAGCGCGGGTTGACGCCGCTGTTCTGGGAACACACATCCTGCGCTATGGGGAGGTGAAGCTGAACATGGCCAGCAGGCGCACTCTCACCGGCGGCTGATCTGCTCGGTCGCACGTCGCGGCCTTATTGGCTGGTGAGGGCGGGTAGCAGGAGGGCGTCGATGACGCCGATGAGCTGGTCGGGGGTGGCTTCTTGGCCGTAGAGGAGTTTCTCGATGAAGAAGCTGCCGAGCAGGAGCATCTCGGTATGTTGGAGCGCGGGGTTGTCGGGGTGGATGGCACCGCGGTCGATGTGACGCCGCAGGATGGCTTTGAGGGCGTCGAGGTAGGGGGCGAACAGGACGTCGCGCAGGGCCCGGGCCAGGGCGGGGTCTGCGAGAACGCTTTGCCAGATGCCGAGGGTGGGAGCACCGACGGGGTGCGGTGGGGGCATGTTGCGGGCCAGAGTGTGCAGGTCTTGGCGCAGGTCGCCGGTGTCGATGTCGGGCAGCGGCGGGTATTTGCGGGCGGCCAGGGCGGTGATGACCAGGCGGGGTTTGTTGTCCCATTGCCGATAGAGGGTGGCGGTGCTGGATCTGGTGCGGCGGGCGACCTCGTCGATGGTGGCGTTGTCGTAGCCGACCTCGGCGACGAGGTCGTAGGTAGCGTCCAGGATCTGCTGTCGGCGTTCGGCGGTGAGCCGCTGACGTCGCGAGGGCGGGTCGGTGATCTGCGGCTGGGTCATGGTCCCGGGAGTGGTGGTCGAGTGATCGGGGTGCTTGTTCATGGACCAGGGTGGCTGTCATCCGGTTGGAGGGCGGTGAGGGCGGTGAGGAACTGGTCGATCTGGTGTAGGTAGGTGTCGGGGTCGGTGTAGTACGACATGCCGTGTTCTGCGCCGGGGGCGATCCATAGCCAGGCGGCGGGGTGGGCCTGGTGGAGGCGGCGGCCCATCCAGGTGGGGTTGTAGGTGTCGGCGCTGCCGTGGATGAGCAGGATCGGTGTGCGTGCCCCGGTGATGGCCTGTTGCGGACTGGCCCGGGTGAGGCGGTAGCCGGCCATGCGCAGGCAGAGCCGATCGGTGATGGCCAGAGTAGGGGAGGCAGGCAGGTGCCGGGCGTGCAGGTGGTGGGCGAGTTCGTCGCGCGCGCTGGAGAATGAGCAATCGCTGATGACGGCGCGCACATGCTCGGCCAGGTCGGGTGATCCGCTCATGATCAGGGCGGTGGCAGCGCCCATGGACACGCCGTGGACGACGATCCGCGCGTCACGGCCGGTGTCGGCGGCGACCGTGGCGGCGATTCGCCGGGTCCAGGCGAGGTAGTCGAGGTGGTCGAGCCAGCCCATCCCGACGTAGGCGCCGCCGCTTTCGCCGTGGCCGCGGTTATCGGCCATGAACACGTTGAAGCCGCGGTCGCGGTAGTGGCGGGCGAAGTCCCCCATGAGCGAGGCGTCGGCGCGGTGCCCGTGGATGAGCACAGCCGTATCCGCGGCGGGCTGGGTGGTGGGGAAGTAGTAGCCGGCGAGTTCGACGCCGTCGTGGGCGGTGAGGACCCACCGACTGCGCGGGGTCGCCTCCATCCAGGCTCGGCCGCGGGTCCTGGCCTGCGCCATTGTGTTGGCGACCGGGTCATCGCCCAGGTTGAGGCCGCCCAACGGCGGTTTGCGGGCGATCACGGTGTTCACCAGCACCGCGGCCAAACCTGTGCCCGCCACCGCGGCCAGCTGGTTGCTGCAGCTGATGCCGGGAGCACGAGCCGCTGAACCACGCCGGCCACTGTACTGATCGGCATGTCTACCTCCTCGACGATGGACGTGGTGGTGATGGGATAGGCCGGCTTGCCGGCAGGTCAGGGGATCAGGCCTAGGCGGATCAGGCTCTCGGCGGTCGCGGTAACCGTGTCCTGGGTAGAACGCGGTGTCCACCCCAACACGGTGCGGGCCTTGGAGTTGTCGACATGGCGGACAACATCGAGATTGCCGGTCATCGCCCGGAACTGCGGGACGAACCGGGCGGCCAGGCGCACCAACCAGCTCGGCAGCGGACGGGTGGCGACCTTGGTGCCTTGTGGGCCGAGCCGCTTGCGCAGGGTCTGGGCGATGTCGCGGAAGGAGACCGCGTCGCCGGCGGCGGCGATGAACCGTTCACCCGCCGCCTTCGGGCTGGTCATCGCCTTCACGTGCAGATCGGCGGCGTCGCGGACGTCGACCACTGCGGTCGCCAGGTTCGGCACACCGGGCATCTTCCCAGCCACCATCTGCTGGATTATCCGCAGCGAACTGGACATGTCCGGGCCGAACGCGGGCCCGAAGATACCCACCGGGTTGACCACCGAAAGCTCCATCGTCCCGCCGTCGCGCTGCATGAAGTCCCACGCAGCCCGCTCGGCCAACGCCTTGGACTTGATGTAAGGAGGCACACCCGGACCATCGACGTCCGTCCAGTCCTGTTCGGTGAACTCGCGCTCCGTCGCGGGGTGCCCGTAACCGATCGCGGCGAACGACGACGTCATCACCACCCGCGCCACTCCCGCGTCCCGCGCCGCACGCAACACACGCAGCGTCCCCTCCCGCGCCGGAACAATCAGTTCATTCTCGTCCTCTGGAGCACTCCCGGGGAACGGGGAAGCGACATGCAGCACGAAGTCGCACCCCTGCATCGCCTCCGCCCAGCCCGCATCACCAGTGAGGTCGGCGACCGCGAACGACAACCTTTCAGCTCCGGTCCCCGCCGTATCGCCGCGCACCGCGGCCACATGGTCACCGACCGCGGACTCCCTACCCGGCGACCGGACCGTAGCCCGAACCTGGAAGCCAGCCGCCAGCAATTCCGCAATGCAGTACGCCGCCAAGAACCCGCTCCCCCCGGTCACCAGAACTCGCTGCCCACTCACCACTCAGCCTCCTCAAATCTCGGCGACCACACATGCCGCGCCAGCCCGGACACTCCTCAACCATAGCTTAAAGAAAACTAGTTTTCGACAACGCGTTTTCCTGTAGGCGTTGGGGGGTTTGCCTGCGCCATACTGGCAACGCCTCTCCGTCGTTGGATCTGTGACGACGAGTCGGGCCGCAGGCGGAAAGGTAAGGCCGTCCGCTCGGATGTTCCGAGTCGGACGGCCTTGTTCGGTCAGCGGCCTGGACTTACCGGGGTTCTGGCGCGGTAGCGGCTGCTCGCTAGCTGTAGTACGTATCCGAGTAGGCGTACTGATCCCAGCGTGCATCCTGCGATGTCCGCTCGGACTCCCCCTTCGATTCCCGGTCTCCATGCCCCGGCCACCAGGCGCGGTGCCCGATCAGCGCGGTCACAGCCGGGGTGAAGAACATCGCCATGACGAATGCGGCGATCGCGATGCCGACGGAGATGGCGAAGCCCATCTGCGACAACACATTGTTGCCCGCCAGCATCATCGATGCGAAGGTGCCCGCCAGGATCACCCCGGCCGCGGCGACCGTCGGACCGGTATGCCGAACCGCGAGGGCCGCAGCCTGTTTCGGCTCGTTTCCGGCCCGCGCCTCCTCACGCAGGCGAGCGACCATCAGAATGTTGTAGTCGGTGCCGAGGGCGACCACGAACAGGTACATGATCACCGGCAGGTGGAAGATCAGTCCGGAATTGCCTTGGAAGTGTTGGAAAACCAGTACCGCGGCACCGAGCGTCGCGGCGAAGCCGAGGAAGACCGAGGCCATCAGGTACCACGGTGCCACCAGGCTGCGCAGCAACAGCGCGAGCACGATCATGATCAGAATCGCCGCCACCGGAAACACGATCTTGTAGTCGTGGACCATCGCGTCCTGGAAGTCGGCGTACACCGACGTGATGCCACCCACCACCGCGGTTGTGCCCGCGGGTGCCGCCGAATGCGCGGCATCCCGCAGCGGATCACGCACCGTATCGAGCGCGGCATCCGATTCAGGCGCACCATTGAGGGTCACCTGGAAGTCGGCGGCCAGTCGGTCACTCGATACCGTCGGCGCCCCAACCTGATTCACACCCGGCACCGCGGCGAGTACGGCTCGGTAGGCGGCGAGCTGGTCACCGTCGAGCGGTGTGCCGGTCTCCGAATGCAACAGCACCTCGGACGGCTGAGTCGCCCCGGCGGGCATGCCTTTGAGCAATTCCTTGTTGTAGACCGTCGATTCGGCGGAGTCCGAGGTCGAGCCCGAGCTCAGATCGAATGTCGGGTGGAAACCGAACGCCAACACCCCCAGGGCCACCAGCAGCCCACCGGAAACCGCCGCGAACGCACCGGGCCGCCGCCCCATCGCCGCGCCGATCGCACCGAAGCGCGCACCCTTCGGCTCCTGCTGCCACGCCTTCGACGGCCAGAACACCTTGGTACCCAACAGCGAAACCACGGCGGGCACCAGCGTGAGCCCGGCCACCAACGCCACCGCGACGGCGATCGCCAGCGCCGGACCGAGCGCACGGAACATGCCGAGCGTTGACAGGATCAGCGCCATGAACGCGATGATCACCGCGCCCGCCGCCGAGGTGATGGCCTCGCCGACCTTGGCGACCGCACTGACCATCGCGGTCTTCGGATCCTCGCCGGCCCGCAGCCGCTCCCGGTACCGGAACATCAGGAACAGGATGTAGTCGGTTCCGACACCGAACAGCACCACCAGCAGGATGGAGTTCACCGAACTGTCGATCTTCAGGTCGAAGGCCTTGCCGACCATCGCGATCAGGCCGTTGACGGTCCCGGAGATCGCACCGATCACGACAATCGGCAGCAGCGCGATGATCGGACTGCGGAAGATGATCAGCAGCAGCACCAGAATCAGCACCACCGTCGCGATACCGATTATGGCCATACCCTTTTCGCCGGATTCGGTCTGATCCAGCATCTGTGCCGCCTGACCGGTGACGCCCGCCTTCAGCTCCGTCCCCTGCACCTGATCCCGCAGTGCGTCCCGCAGTTTCTCGACCGCATCGCTCTGCGTCGTATCGCCCGCATTGGTCACCTTCGTCATCTGCACCGCGGCGATCTGCACCAACCGGTTCTCCGAGACCGGCACGGCCTGGATGCCGATAACGTCCTTGATCCGCTCGTCATCGAGCTTGGACGCGATCGCCGTCACGCTCGCCGAATCCGCCTCGGATAGCGGTGCGCCGTCCGCGCGGACGAAGACGAGCAGTGCCGCGGGCGCCTGCTGCTGTGGAAATGCCCGCTGCTGCAATTGCATTGCCTGGATCGACTCGTAGTGCGATGGCAGGAATTCGGATTGGTCGGTGGTCGATTTGAGTTGTGGCGCCGAGGCCACCACCGCGACGACGATGAGCAGCCAGAGACCGATCACCTTCCACGGGTTGTGCACAACGATCGCGCCCAGTCGAGCGAACATGTGGGATAAGTCCTTTCGAGATCCGAACGAGCGGATCGGTCTCAGATGTCGAGTTCGTCGATCTTCGGACTCGTCTCGGTGTCGACGAGTTCGCGGTAGATGCGGGCCGGAACCCGCTCGGCGAGTTCCTCGACCGAGTCGAGGATGTCCACGGTGTAGTCGCCCCAGGTCTGATCGTCGACGTCGAAGATCTCGCGCCAGTTCTTCAGGTCCCGAGTCCAGTTCGTCTGTGCGAAATCCATCCAGTCGGACTGCTGCCGATGCACCACGTACTTGCCCTTGCGGCTCAGGTAGACCCGGACCACCTGGATTCCCGACTTGGTGAACTCCCGGGCCTCACCGAGCTTGCGCCCGACGAAGCGCTGCCTGCGCGAACCGCCGGGACCGACTCTGAGCAGCACATCTCGCATATCCGAAGCGCTCTTGTCGATATTGATCGTGACCACCCCCGAAGTGGTGTCGGCATCGGTTGGTGTGTGCGAATCAGCGTTCACGATTCCCCATCTCATAAATAGATATGCAATAAAGCATGGGATTGACGCCAGCGGACCCCGATTCGGTCCGCTGCGGTGAGTTGATCTCCTGTTTTCCGGTCACCCCGAGCAGGCCCGGCGGCGTCCGTCGGGAATCACTATAAGTAGATGTATACGTATAACGCAAGACCCTGTTCGAGCGACTTCAGCGCACCCCGGCGGGCCGCCTTTCCCGGACGACACCGCGCACCACCCTGACCAGCAGCGCAAGCCCGGCACCGAGTCCAAGTCCGAGTGCCGCGGCCACCGCGAAACCGGCCGGAAATCCGCCCGCGTCGATGGCGATACCGCAGATCGATGAGTCCGGTCACCCCCACTCCATCGATTAATCGCATGATCCCAGCTACGGCGCGCACCCCGCAGCCATGCGACAAGCAGCCGTCAACTATTCGGCAAGTCGCTCCAACCGAAGTATTGGTCGGCGGTTGAGAATTCGGTACAGCGCCCGAATCTTCCCGCTTCGGATATCGATCGCGAACACCTGACCGAGGCTAGTTCACGTCGGGAACTGCGGCGCGGGCTCACCGTGTTCCAGGTAGGCGGTGCGGCTCGCGGAACGCGCGATATGCGCTTGGCGTAGTCGGCGGGCGAGTCGCGGAATCAGGTAGTCATCGAGTTCTGACAATGGCACCCATGCCCAGTGGTCGAGTTCGGTCTCCTGGAGAGTGATGGCTTGCTCATCGGATCCGAGATCACCGCAATCGAAAACGTAGAGAATTTTGTCGCCATCGGTTTCACTCGGCGCCCAATCGTGAACAAGCAATTGCTTTGGTGGGCGGTCTATTCCGAGTTCCTCGCTGATCTCGCGACGGCAGGCCGAACCTGGCGACTCCCCGGGCTCTACGTACCCGCCGGGTATATCCCAACCGCTGCCATAAGTTTTATGTACCAACAGCACCTCGTCGCCGCGCACGAAAAGCGCTCCCGCCGCCAGACGTGCGCGCGCAAACCGATTGTCCTCGTTGGTCATTGGTTCACCTCACGACCTGCATTCGTTGGGCCAAGGCTTGCAAAACGAAGGACGGACTGCCGTGGGCGTTGCGCATCCAGGTGAGTACGAGTTGTCGGCTGAGGTAATGATGGCGAACTTGTTCCGGAGCGGCCTGCTCGGCGTGGAGTAGAGCCGATACCGAATCCTGTTGGCGACCCGCCAGATTGAATGCGCGCGCCAGCTCGAGCTGGTGACGGATCCGGCGCTCCACCGGGAGAGCGGAGGTATCCAGGCCGGGACCCAATCGCAGCGCGATCTGCACATCACCGAGTTCCATCGCGGTATTGACTCGATGGATTGCGACATTGGTGGGACCGAACGCTGTCCACAAACAGTTCCGATCACCACCCAACTTCGTCGCCGCCGCATCCGCCTCGGCCAGAAACTCCTGCACGGTGTCCCGCCGGTTACTACGCGCGGCTGCCATCGAGCCGACGAGCAGCAACGTTCCGTACACCGACAATATCTCGTCGCGCCCCTCGCGCAGGTACGGCTGCAAGTAGGCCGCTCCGGCTTCGACCAGATCGACAGCGGGTTGCACGCGGCCCGTGGACATCACCGTGAAGGCGACAGATCTCATCAGCGAACCGACAACCGCGAGATCATCGGTGCGCTGAGCCGCCGCGAGACCTCGTTCGGCAGCGTTCCAAGCCAAATCGGTTTCGCCGAGTTTGGTCAGCACCGAGGCCGCCACCTGATAGCACAGCGCCAACAGCCGATACCCGGATTCGTCCCCATCGCGCTGGGCGACGGTCAGCGCGGCGGACAACAGGCCGGGCAGTCGACCCGCGACAAACCCGAACCTCGCGCCCTGATAGGCATCGAAAACACCAGACAGTTCTCGTTCCAGGGCGGAAAGTCGAACCGAGTCCGAATCACGCTCGGGCGGCACCGGCGCGGGCATCAAATGGCTGTAGTCCATCAGCGCGGCCCGGAGGGCCGGGATTGTCGAAGTCCCGGTGTCGGTGGTCCACTCCAACAGACTCGGATCACCGATCAGATCTCCCAGCGAAACATCCAATGCGTCCGCGAGTAGCCGTATCACCGACAAGCGGTCCAGTGGAATCCGATTGTTCTCGACCTTGCTCATCCAATCGTCTGTCCGCCCGACAAGACCAGCTAGCACATCTTGGGACATACCGCGACGACGCCGATACCAAGACACCCGCTCACCGATGGTGAGGTTCTGGGTCATTCCGCGCACAACACAATCTTCCGACTCGGCTGGGCAACAATCCCGGAAAGATATTCCGGGCATACATCTGATCCGGCCTCAGGCTACTTGTAAACCAAACGACATCAGTGCTGAACGGGACAAAGGCCACCGTGGAACTCGAGAGCGTCGTCGATTGGGCGGACTACTACCGCCAACAGTTTCATCTCCCCGCCGAGGAACGCGGCGGCTACGTCATGTTGCCGGTGACAAACCATTTGGGCATCGTCCACATGCCCAAGCCAGTGGCCGAAAAGGTTCGGGTTTCATTGCTACACCAGGGCACTTCCGGCCCGCTGCTGGCGCGGCAGATACGCTGGACCTTCGTCGCGGCCGCGGACTACTCGCCCGGCAATCAAATCCTGGAACTGCTGTCGCGCAAAAACATCTGGGTGCCCGTGGTCGGCAGCGCCCTGATGATCCCGACAAGTCTCGGACGCTGGACCCGTGAAGGTGCGCACTGGATCAATCCACCGGGCCGCGACCAACTACTTCCCACGCTGTCGACCGTTATCACCACAACGCTGGAATTGATATCCAATCGAAACGATCGACTCGCTACACATTGGAGCGGGTGAATAACCCGAACCGCCGACCGAAAATGAAAAAGGCCCGCTTCCCAAATGGGAAGCGGGCCTTTGCTTTACCGCCGGGTAAAGGCTGACCGTTTCGAGCGACCTGCAAGCAGTCGCTACGGTTACTTGGCCTTCTCCAGGACCTCGACCAGCCGCCAGTGCTTGGTGGCCGACAGCGGGCGGGTCTCCATCAACTGGACGCGGTCGCCGATGCCGGCGATCTCGTTCTCGTCATGCGCCTTCACCTTGGTGGTGGAGCGGATGATCTTGCCGTAGAGCGGGTGCCGCGTGCGGTCTTCCAGCTCGACCACGATGGTCTTGTTCATCTTGTCCGAGACCACGTAACCGATGCGGACCTTACGGGTACCGCGCTTTTCCTGTTCACTCATGCCGCATCTCCCTTACCAGCGGGTGCCGAGGCCAGGCCGAGCTCACGCTCGCGCATGACCGTGTAGATGCGCGCGATCTCGTGACGCACGACGCGCAGGCGACGGTTGTTGTCCAACTGACCCGTCGCCATCTGGAAGCGCAGATTGAACAGCTCTTCCTTCGACTCGCGCAGGCGGGCGACGAGCTCCTCTTCGTTGAGCTCGCGGAGCTCTGCGGCCGGTGTACCGGTAGCCATCAGAACTGCTCCTCCCTGGTCACGATCCTGCACTTCATGGGGAGCTTGTGCATCGCGCGGCGCAGTGCCTCACGAGCGGTCTCCTCGTTGGGGTAACTCATTTCGAACATCACGCGTCCGGGCTTGACGTTCGCGATCCACCACTCGGGCGAGCCCTTACCGGAACCCATGCGGGTTTCGGCCGGCTTCTTGGTGAGCGGGCGATCCGGGTAGATGTTGATCCAGATCTTGCCGCCACGCTTGATGTGGCGGGTCATCGCGATACGCGCGGACTCGATCTGCCGGTTGGTGACGTAGGCGGGCTCGAGAGCCTGGATGCCGTATTCACCGAACGCGACCGAAGTGCCGCCTTTGGCCATGCCGCTGCGGCCCGGGTGATGCTGCTTCCGGTGCTTGACCTTCCGTGGCATCAACATGCGTCAGCCCTCCTGTGTTTCTGCCGGGGCGTCGGCAACCGCGGTAGCAGCGCCTGCCCGCCCGGCCTCGGTGCTGGTCGCGGTGGTGCCTGCGGAACCGGACCGACGCGGGCGGCTCGGCCGCTCCCGACGCTCGCGGCGGTCACCAGCGGCGGGCGCGGCCGCGGCCGTGACCTCACGCTTGCCACCGACGATGTCACCCTTGTAGATCCAGACCTTCACGCCGATGCGACCGAAGGTGGTCTTGGCCTCGTAGAGGCCGTAGTCGATATCCGCGCGCAGCGTGTGCAGCGGGACGCGACCCTCGCGGTAGAACTCCGAGCGCGACATTTCGGCGCCACCGAGGCGGCCCGAGCACTGCACCCGGATGCCCTTGACGTTCGGCGAACGCATGGCCGACTGGATGGCCTTGCGCATCGCGCGACGGAACGCCACACGGTTGGACAGCTGCTCGGCCACACCCTGGGCGACGAGCTGGGCATCCGACTCCGGGTTCTTGACCTCGAGGATGTTCAGCTGCACCTGCTTCTTGGTGAGCTTCTCCAGCTCGGCGCGAATGCGATCGGCCTCGGCGCCGCGGCGACCGATGACGATGCCCGGACGCGCGGTGTGGATGTCGACGCGAACCCGGTCACGGGTGCGCTCGATCTCCACCTTGGAGATGCCGGCCCGCTCCATGCCGCTGGCGAGGAGCTTGCGGATGGCGACGTCTTCCTTCACGTAGTCCGCGTACTGCTTGTCCGCGTACCAACGCGACTTCCAGTCGGTGGTGATACCGAGGCGGAAGCCATGGGGGTTGATCTTCTGTCCCATTTACTTTGCCCCTCCCTTCCGGCGGTTACGAGTGGATCCACCGGCGGTGGGCACGCTCTCGACCTCGATGGTGATGTGGCTGGTGCGCTTGCGAATCCGGAACGCACGGCCCTGGGCACGCGGCTGGAACCGCTTCATGGTCGCGCCTTCGTCGACGTAGGCGGTCGAGATCACCAGGGTCGACGGGTTCAGGCCGAGGTTGTTCTCGGCGTTCGCCGCGGCGCTGGCCACGACCTTGGCGACCGGCTCGCTCGCGGCCTGTGGCGCGAACTTCAGGATCGCGAGGGCGTCCTCGACCCGCTTGCCGCGGACCAGGTCCACGACACGACGAGCCTTCATCGGGGTCACGCGAACGTGCTTGGCGGTCGCGCGCGCAGTCGGGTTCTGAGTCTCAGTGGTCATCGCCGCTTGCTCTTCCGGTCTTCCTTGACGTGGCTCTTGAACGTCCTGGTGGGCGCGAACTCACCCAGCTTGTGGCCGACCATGGACTCCGAGACGAACACCGGTACATGCTTGCGGCCGTCGTGGACGGCGAAGGTGTGACCGATGAAATCGGGGATGATGGTCGAACGACGGGACCAGGTCTTGATGACCTGCTTGCTGCCCTTTTCGTTCTGTACGTCCACCTTCGCGAGGAGGTGGTCGTCGACGAACGGGCCCTTCTTGAGGCTGCGTGGCATTTCTTACCTCCTCCTTCAGCGCTTCTTGCCGGTCTTGCGACGGCGGACGATGAGCTTGTCGCTCGGACGGTTGGGCTTGCGGGTGCGGCCTTCCGGCTGACCCCACGGCGAGACCGGGTGGCGACCACCGGAGGTCTTGCCTTCACCACCACCATGCGGGTGGTCGACCGGGTTCATGACGACACCACGGACCGTGGGGCGGCGACCCTTCCAGCGCATGCGGCCGGCCTTACCCCAGTTGATGTTCGACTGTTCGGCATTGCCGACCTCGCCGACGGTGGCGCGGCAGCGCACGTCGACGCGGCGGATCTCACCGGAGGGCATACGCAGCGTGGCGTAGGGGCCTTCCTTGCCGAGCAGCTGGATGCTCATGCCTGCGGCACGGGCCAGCTTGGCGCCACCGCCCGGACGCAGCTCCACGTTGTGGATCGTGGTACCGGTCGGGATATTGCGCAGCGGCAGGTTGTTACCCGGCTTGATGTCGGCGGTCGGGCCGGACTCGATCGGGGTGCCCTGCACCACGCCCTTGGGGGCGATGATGTAGCGCTTCTCGCCGTCCCGGTAGTGCAGCAGCGCGATATTGGCGGTGCGGTTCGGGTCGTACTCGATGTGTGCGACCTTGGCCGGGATGCCGTCCTTGTCCAGGCGACGGAAGTCGATCAGACGGTAGGCACGCTTGTGGCCGCCACCGCGGTGGCGGGTGGTGATGCGACCGTGCGCGTTGCGGCCACCCTTGCTGTGCAGCGGGCGGATCAGCGACTTCTCGGGGGTCGACCGAGTGATCTCAGCGAAGTCCGAGACGCTGGAGCCACGACGGCCCGGCGTTGTCGGCTTGTACTTACGGATTGCCATGAGTTCTTCTCTGCTTTCTGGATTCCCAGCCGCCTACGCGACCGGGCCTCCGAAGATCTCGATGGGCTTGCTGTCGGCCGAGATGGTCACGAGCGCGCGCTTGGTGTCCTTGCGCTTGCCGTAACCGAAGCGGGTCCGCTTGCGCTTGCCCTGACGGTTGGCGGTGTTGACGCTGGTCACCTTCACACCGAAGACCTTCTCGACGGCGATCTTGATCTGCGTCTTGTTGGAATCCGGGTGCACGATGAAGGTGTAGGTACCTTCCTCGATCAGTCCGTAGGACTTCTCCGAGATGACCGGCGCCAGCAGAATGTCGCGGGGGTCGGCGATCGTGGTCACTTGCTCTCCTCCTGTGCGGATTCGGCGGGGCCGTGCACGAAGGCGTTCAAGGCCTCGACACTGAACACCACTTCGTCGCTTTCCAGCACGTCGTAGGTGTTGAGCTGATCCGGCGCGATCGGGTGCACGAACTCCAGGTTCTGCACGCTCTTCCAGGCCGCGATGTCCTCACGTCCGAGGACGAGGAGGAACTTCTTGCGGTCCGACAGCTCGGACAGGAAGGACTTCGCGGTCTTGGTCGAGGGGGTCTGCCCCGCGACCAGTTCGCTGATCACGTGGATGCGCTCGTTGCGCGCACGATCCGAGAGAGCTCCGCGCAGTGCGGCGCGGATCATCTTCTTGGGGGTGCGCTGGCTGTAGTCGCGCGGCTGCGGACCGTGCACGGTGCCACCGCCGGTGAACTGCGGCGCGCGGGTCGAACCCTGACGGGCGCGGCCGGTGCCCTTCTGGCGGTACGGCTTCTTGCCACCACCGGAGACCTCGCCGCGCGTCTTCGTCGCGTGGGTGCCCTGGCGTGCGGCGGCGAGCTGCGCGACGACGACCTGGTGCATCAGCGAGATGTTCGCGGTGACATCGAAGATCTCCGCGGGGAGCTCGACGGTGCCGTTGGTCTTGCCGCCGAGTTCCTTGACCGGGAGGGTCAGGTTGGTCTTCTTCTCGACGCTGGTCATGCGTGCGCACCACCCTTCACTGCGCTCTTGACGATCACGACGCCGCCCTTGCGACCCGGGATCGCGCCCTTGATCAGCAGCAGGCCGTTCTCGGCGTCGACCTTGTGCACCGAGAGGTTCTGCGTGGTGACGCGGTCGTTACCCATGCGACCCGACATGCGCATGCCCTTGAACACGCGGCCGGGGGTGGCGCAGCCACCGATGGAACCCGGGCGACGGTGCACTGCCTGCGCACCGTGCGAAGCGCCCTGACCACGGAAGCCGTGGCGCTTCATGGTGCCGGCGAAGCCCTTGCCCTTGCTGGTGCCGGTGACGTCGACGTAGGCGCCCTCTTCGAAGACATCGGCGTTGATCTCCTGGCCGACCTCGAAGGTGGAGGCGTCCGCGACCCGGATCTCGGCGACGTGGCGGCGCGGGGTGACACCGGCCTTGGCGAACTGGCCGGAGACCGGCTTGTTCACCTTGCGCGGGTCGATGGCGCCGAAGGCGACCTGGACGGCGCTGTAGCCGTCGCGCTCCACGGTGCGGATCTGGGTAACGACGTTCGGTCCGGCCTTGATGACGGTCACGGGGACGACGCGGTTCTTGTCGTCGAACACCTGGGTCATACCGAGCTTGGTGCCCAGGATGCCCGCCGCGGGCCTGTTCTTGTTATCAGTCATGATTCGAGTCCCCGTCACTGAATGTTGACGTCGACGCTGGCCGGGAGATCGATGCGCATGAGGGCATCAACCGTCTTCGGCGTCGGGTCGAGGATGTCGATCAGCCGCTTGTGCGTCCGCATCTCGAAGTGCTCGCGCGAGTCCTTGTACTTGTGCGGCGAACGGATGACGCAGTACACGTTCTTTTCGGTCGGCAACGGCACCGGCCCGACCACACGGGCCCCGGTGCGGGTCACCGTCTCCACGATCTTGCGCGCGGACGCGTCGATCGCTTCGTGGTCATAGGCCTTGAGCCTGATGCGGATCTTCTGTCCCGCCACGCTAAGTGTCCTTTTCTCCGCTTATCGTTCGTGGTCCGGAAGCCGGCTTCCGTACCACCTTCAATTGCACAGCCCGAACACACGAAAGACGTCTCAGTGAGACCCCCGACCGGGCACGCCGTCCGGCTCCGCCGGTTGACATGCGACAGTCTCGCCGCTGTTCATCTGTCATGGTTCTCCGGTCCACGCGGTCGGGCGTGTCGCCCCTCCGCTCATTCCTCGGCCTCGGTTCGAAACTTCACCTGGCCTGGAACGCTGTCCCGGACGCACCCACGCTGGATGTCCAGCGAGGTACACGATTGGGTGTTGCTCGCCTCGCCACCCGCCACAACCGCCGAACGGCATGACCCGGTGCAAGGCAACCCGAACAGTATGCCCGACCGCGTTGGCGACTTCAAATCCGCCCCCTACCAACGACTCACCGCCAGGTCAGAGTGCGAATCCCGGGCGTGCCCAGGCTACCGGTCCGCGGATGAGCAGCGGGGAAATGCGGGGTGCCAGCACCCGCCGAGGGACCGACGGCAGTCAGGTCAGACGTGGGGTTGATATGCCCCAGCGCTACCGGGTGGCGGGTATCGACCGGGCTGCGGATAGCCGCCGACGGGCGGCTGCCACTGATCTGACGACCCACTTCCCCCACATGGCAGCACAGCGTGCCACGCCCCCATCACCGGGAAACTTACTTCCGAGTAAGATAGGGACATGACGAAACCGACCGCGACCCATCGCATCTGGAACAAGCTGCCGGACAACCGGCTGGGGCACACCCTGTTCTCGCTGGGCATGGTGGCCAGGGTGCCCTACTTCGGGACAGTCCTGCCGAGCGTCGTGCGGTTGGCGCCCGGACTGTGCGAGGTGACCTCGCCGAAGTGGTTCGGTATCCACAACCACCTGGGCACCTTCCACGCGATCGCGGCCTGCAACCTGGCCGAGGTGGCAATGGGCATGCTGAGCGAGGCAACGGTGCCCGACACCCATCGCTGGATTCCCAAGGCCATGAATGTGCAATACCTGGCCAAGGCCGAGACCGGTCTGCGCGCGGTCGCGAAACTGGCCGAGGTGCCCGACTTCACCCTGATCACCGAGGGGCAAGAGCTCATCGTCCCGGTCGCCATCTACGACAAGCACGGCCTCGAGGTCGTGCACGCCGACATCACTACCTGGGTCACGCCCAGGTAGGTTGCGCCAGGGTATGCACACCACTTATCTGAACCGCACGCCAGCAACAGCAGGCACGCAGTCGATATGGAGGGGGTGCGCGGGGGCGGCGTGTTGCAGGGGCGCAGACAGAAGGGTTTGAATGCGTTTTATGAGTGACGGTGCGATCCGGGAATTCGAGGTCTGCGTGGTCGGGCTCGGGCCGACCGGGCGGGCCCTTGCGCACCGGGCGGTGCGCGCCGGACTCACCGTTGTCGCCGTCGATCCACGGCCGGACCGGCTCTGGCCGCCCACGTTCGCCTGCTGGATCGATGAACTGCCGGAGTGGTTGCCGCCGAGCGCCATTGCCGTCCGCGTCCCGAAGCCGGCAGTCTGGACGAACGCCATGCATCGGATCGACCGTCCGTACTGCGTACTGTCGAAGACCGGACTGCGCGATGCATTACCGCTCGACGATGCCACCGTCGTCGCCGGGCGGGCCACTCGTGTCGGAGCCAACGACGTGGAGCTCACGGATGGCACGATCCTCAGGGCCGCAACGGTTTTCGATACCCGCGGACTGCCGACACCCCGACAGCGCCGGGCCGCCAGCGCGTACGGTATCTTCGTCGATGCCGAGGCCGCAGCGCCGATGGTGACCGAAGGCGAAGCGCTGCTGCTGGATTGGCGGTTGACGAATGGTGCGGGACCAGACGAGCCGCCGTCGTTCCTCTACGCGGTTCCGCTCGGCGACGGTACGGTGCTCTTCGAAGAGGTCAGCCAAGGACTGCGCGGCGGCATGCCGCAGCACGAACTGCGCAAGCGTGCGCTGAGCCGGCTGGCCGCGCACGGAATCACGCTCACCGGCACAGAATCGAGCGAGGCCGCGCATTACCCGTTGGATCAGCGGCCGCCGAGAAAGGGTACGGCCCAGGCGATTCCATTCGGCTCACGCGGCGGCATGATGCACCCGTGCACTGGATACAGCGTCGCGGATTCGCTCGCGCTGGTCGATACCGCGATCACCGCACTGCTAGAGGGCCGCGACCCACTCGCCGATTTGTGGCCCTGGCAAGCGCGCCTTACCTACTGGATGCGCATGCGCGGTCTCTGGGGCCTTGGCCGCCTGACCGCCGAACAGTCCGCCGCCATGTTCGACGCGTTCTTCAATGCCTCACCCCGCGGCCAGCGTGCCCTGCTCTCCGCCCACGACGACTACACCGCGCTCGGCGCCGTCCTCTTCAATACCGTCGCCCGCACCTGGCCGTTCCGCTGGCGCTACGACCTGGTCGGCTGGACGAACCGAAACCGCTGGGTCGGTTTCGACTTCGCCGCAGCCGACCGCGAACCAGGCCGGATCGGCTGACCGGATCAGGTGCCGGTTTCGGCGGCGCGCCGGTAGCCGCGGATCGCGGGGTACGCGAATACGACAACGAGCCCGAGCACCCAGGCGACGGCCTTCGACAGGGGTTCGGCGACGGCACCGCCGTAGGACAGTCCCTTCATCGCATCGATGGCGCAGCTCATCGGCTGGTTCGCGACCACGTCCTGCAACCAGGTCGGATAGGCGATGACGGGCACGAACCCGGTATTGAAGAACATCAGCAGGGTATTGACGATGCCGATAATGCTCACCAGCATGACGCCCTCGGTAATGGTGGCCAACGCGGTGACCAGCACCGCGAAGCCGACACCGAACAGCACCGGAATGCCGATCAATCCGATGGCCGCCAGCGGCCCCTGCCCGAAATGGAAGCCGAGGGTGAGGCCGACCGCGATCACGAACAGTGTGGTGACCAGCACGCGAACCGCCTCGGCGAGCAGCCTGCCGGTCAGGCCGGCCGCCCGATGCACGGGCATGGTCCAGAACCGGCCGAGTAGTCCTGTGTATTTCTCGCCCTTGAAGCCGAGTGCGCTGACCACCGCACCCGACATTGCCGCGACCAACGTGATCAGCGCGACCTGGCCGTAGATGCTCGGTTTTCCGGTGGCCGCGGTGATCGAATTGCCGAGCACGATGCGGAACATGAAAAGCGTCAGCGCCGGATAGATCAGGGTCTGGATGGTGGTCGCGGGATCGCGTGCCCACACCAGCAACAGCCGCTTGCACTGGATCAGACTGTGCGTGATCCAGGTCGACAGCGCGCGTTCGGACGGCGTGGCCACCCGCGGGAGCGGGGCGAATCCGTCCACCTCGGTGCGCTCCAAGGTTTCGACAGAACTCATGACCGCCTCACACTCGCCCAGATCGCCATCGGAATGAAGACGATCGCCAGACCGACCAGCCAGGTCAGCGGCACCCACAGCACATCCCAGGTCACCCCGCCATGGGCCATATCGCGCAGCGCGAAGGAGAACTGGGAGACCGGCTGATTGCGCACGAACGGCCGGATCCACATCGGAAAGGCGCTTTCCGGGACGAATCCGCAGGAGAGCATGCCGAAGATCAAGGTGGGCAGCGTCAATGCCTGACTCAGCGACTCCGGACTCTTGGTCAGACTGCCGAGCGCGTCCGCGCCGAGCGCGAGCACGGTACCGACCGCCAGCGAGAACACACAGAACAGCACGGCCTGACCGAGGCCGGCGATGAAGCGGAAGCCGATCATGTAGCCGAAGATGATCGCAGCGGTCAGCGAGGTGAGCGAACGGACCAGGCCGGCGCCGATCCGCGCGCTCAAAGGCACCAGCATGCCGATCGGCATCGTCTGCAGTCGGGTGCTCAGACCGGTCAGCGCCTCGTATGCGGACAACTGGGCATTCGACATCATCGTGAACGCCATGGTCTGCAGCACGATGATCGGCATGACGAACTGGGCGTAGTCGATGCCCTGGAACTTCATGACGTAGCGCAGCGGCAGATAGAAGCCGAGCGTGAATACCAACGGGGTGATCATCGCGACGATCAGTTCACCCTTGACGGCCATGGTCCGCACAATGCGTCCGGCCAGCGCCTGCCACTGTGCGAAGTAAGAGAGCCGGGCCGTGGGCAGCTCGGCGAAGAGCAGCGCCGAATCGGGCTGCTCAACGGTTGCAGAACTCACGACGGCGCCTCGCTGGCGCTCGGCTCCGTCGTGACTTCCAGTCCGGTATCAAGGCGTCGCTCACTCACGCGTGGCCGCCCGAATGGCCGGTAATGGAGAGGAAGACATCATCGAGCGAGGGCCTGCGCAGCGCGATATCGGCCAATTGGATCCCGGCGGCGTCGAGCCTGCGCAATGCCTCCGACAGCGTGGCCGCGCCGTCGGGTGCGGGAATCGAGATCTGGTCGCCGCCGCCATTGATATCGGCGAGTACGGCGGCGGGCACCAGGTCACCGAGTGCGATGGCGGCCTTGCCGAGCTGGGTCGGATCCAGCGGCACCACCTCGCAGTAGCTGCCGCCGGTCTTCTCCTTGAGTTCGTCGGCGGTGCCCTCGGCGATCACCGTGCCCTTATCGATGACGATGATGTTGTCGCTGAGTACATCGGCTTCTTCGAGATACTGCGTGGTGAGCAGCACCGTGATGCCCTGATTCTTCAGCGCGGTCACCAGATCCCACACGCCCTGGCGGCTGCGCGGATCCAGACCGGTGGTCGGCTCGTCGAGGAACACCACCTCCGGGCGCACCACCAGTCCGCAGGCGATATCGACCCGACGACGCATACCGCCGGAATAGTGCCGCACCGCGCGACGGCCCGCGCTCACCAGATCGAATTCCTCGAGCAGGGTGTCGGCTCGCTTGCGGGCGGACGATTTGCCCAGGCCCATCAGCCGACCGAACAATTCCAGGTTCTCCCGGCCGGAGAGGTTCTCGTCGAGCGCGGCGTACTGGCCGGTCATCATGATCGAGCGACGCACACCCGCCGGATCCTTCAGCACATCGTGGCCCGCGACCACGGCGGTGCCGGAGTCCGGCCGCAGCAGGGTGGACAACACCTTGACCATAGTGGTCTTACCCGCACCGTTGGGCCCGAGGATGCCGAGCACACTCGCCCGCGCGGCGGTGAAGCTGATGCCCTGCAGTGCGTGCACATCGCCGAATGACTTTCGGACATCCGCGACCGCGACGGCGGTGTCACCACCGTCGATGGGTGGCGGCTCGCTGGTATGCGAATCCGCTTGGTTCAAGCTCGGCATCAACTCTCCACTGTGTCTGATCGGCGGCGTTCGCGGGGCCGGGGCGGCGACGACCGGGTCGCCGAAGTGCGCGCATGAATACGTCCCGGTTAGTGATCCCTGCCGCCAGGCGTGATGTTACCGGGCTGGGCATCCCCGCAGGGCGGACCGCGCCATACCCAGCGGACCGCGCCCTAACTGTGTCCTTACTCACATTTCTTCCCGCCGATCCACCCGACTCGAGAACGTCCCTGGTGGCGGCCCTCGAGGGGCAGCGTAGGGGCGGCGACGACACCTTGTCGCACCGTCGCGGCGACCATAGTCTGCTAGGCGGGGGAACTAGCACTCACTCGTTTGCGGCAGCGCTGCTTCGCCAAGCGTTCAGCGGACTGCGGCGGATCGACCCTGCGAGAGGTGACCATGGCCGAGACCGCGCAGCCCAGGCTGGCAGCGCATCCGGGAGGATCGAGCCGACCGAACGTGTTGACGTCCTATGACCCGCGCACCGGCGAAATCGTCGGCAACTACGCCGTAATGGGTTCGGGCGAAATCAACCGCACCGTGCGCGCCGCACGCTCCGCCGAAAAGTGGTGGGCGGAGCTCGGATTCAGTGCCCGCAAACGCTGGCTGCTGGACTGGAAACGCAGCATCGCCAGGCGCGCAGGCGAATTGGTGGAAATCCTGTGCGAGGAAACCGGAAAACCCGCGGCGGACGCGGCAATCGAGGTGATGCACGCCGTCGAGAATCTGGATTGGGCGGCCCGCAATGCCGCGCGCGTACTGGATCGGCGCAAGCTCGGCTCCACCTGGCTGACCCGCAATCAGCATGCCTCCGTCGGCTATCTGCCACTCGGCGTGGTCGGTGTGCTCGGGCCGTGGAACAACCCGGTGTTCACCCCGATGGGCTCGATCGCCTACGCGATGGCCGCGGGCAATGCCGTGGTGTTCAAACCCGACGAGCTCACCACCGGCGTCGGGGTCTGGCTGGCGGACAGCTGGAACAAGCTGGCGCCGAATCAGCCTGTGCTGCAGGTCGTTACCGGGGATCACGCCACCACCGCGGCACTTTGTCGCGCCAAGGTGGACAAAATCGCCTATGCCGGTTCGGATGCGGGCTCGCGCGATGTGATCACGCTGTGCGCGCAGACCTTGACGCCCGTGGTGGTCGAGCGAAATGGCAAGGGCACCATGGTGGTTCACGTCGACGCCAAACTCGACGAAGCCGCCGAGGCCGCGGTATTCGGCGCGATGGCCAATGCGGGCCAGAACTCCACCGGCATCCAGCGGGCCTACGTCGCCAACTCCGTGTACGACCGCTTCCTGGAGCTGGTGATCGGGCAGGCGCGGCGGCTGCGACCCGGCGCGGACAAGCGCGCGTCCTATGGTCCGATGATTCTGGAGTCGCAGGTCGATGTGGTGCGCAAGCAGGTGCGCGACGCGCTGGCCAGGGGCGGACGCGCGGTGGTCGGCGGACTGGATTCGATTCGCGATCCCTATATCGAGCCGATCGTGCTGGCCGAGGTGCCGGAGGAGAGCGTCGCGATCACCGGCGAGGGCATCGGACCACTGCTGATCGTCAACAAGGTCGCGAATATGGACGAGGCGGCGCAGCGGATCAACGCGGTCGGCAACGGTGTCGCCGTATCGGTGTTCACCCGGGATGTGCACGGTATCGAATCCTTCGCCGAACAGCTGCGGGTCGGCGTTGTGACCATCAATTCCTCGACCACCTACGCCGGGATTCCGGCGTTGCCGTTCGGCGGGGTCGGCGAGTACGGGCAGGGACACCATCACGGCGACCAGGGACTGCGCGAGTTCAGCCGGACGCTGGCGATCGCGCGCAAGCGGTACCGGGCACCGGTGAACCTGTCCACCTTCGACCGGCACCCACGCCATCTGCGCACAGCCAAGGCCATCTTCCGATTGCGCCACGGTCGCTGAAGCCGAGCCCAAGCGCACCGGATCATCCCATCCGCAACGACCACGGAGCGAGCCTTACGAGCGACGTTCGCGGCCCACCTCGCATCCGAGCCGTCGAACCACATGCACCGCAGCCACCGGACTCACCCGTCCGACGCGCATACACCAGGTGCCGAACGCTCCACCCGCACCGACCACCACGGAGCGAGCCTTACGAGCGACGTTCGCGGCCCACCTCGCATCCGAGCCGTCGAACCACATGCACCGCAGCCACCGGACTCACCCGTCCGA